>JAITAZ010000312.1 GCA_031283825.1 Planctomycetaceae bacterium
TGACAACGTAACTAATTTTATTCTTGTCGCTGCTTGAAGTTGATAAACCAGCGCTTTTGCATCTTAACACTGAAAGCGTGTATGGCTGAGGATTAGTAGTAGGGGCATTTTTTATTGTACTGTAAAGATCCTGTTCTTCTATAACAGGAAATAACTGTACAACCCACGACATTGCTCCAGGTTCAGGTGTTAATGTGGTACCGTCCTTTTCTACCGTCCCTCTTAAAAGAGACGGAAAATTAGTTGCGCTTGCCATTGCAACTAATTGGAACGCTATTTGTCTTTGGTTGCTTATGCAAGTAGCTCTTCTTCCTGATTCTCTTGCGGAGTTTATCGCTGGCAAGAGTAACCCTGCTAACATCCCGATAATCGAAATGACCACGAGCAGTTCAATCAACGTGAAACCTAAGTTAACTTGAAATTTTTTCATTTTAAACTCTCCTGTAAATTTAAGGGGTTTAATATTTGCCGTTGCGATTCGCTACACTGCGTTCTCTTAATCAACGACTTTAAAGTGTAATTGAAGGTTAACCGTTAACCTTCCTGATTCATGTTTGTTGTCGTCTTTCTGCTATTTAAATTGATACTAGCTTATCGACGACCTTAACAAACCAACATGAGACATTTGCAATTCAATTATCCTCTTGTCTCACGCGAGCAACCATTTTACTTGCAACAAAAAAAAACTCCAGTAGAAAATCTAAAAAAAATTAAAAATTTTTTTTAGAGTAAAATAAAACTGAAAAAATAATATTACGCACTCACTACCCCCAGACTCAGGTAGGCGACCACCGACCTGATCGGGGGTAACACGTAACATGAGTCAATAATCCCAGATTTTAGTTAGTGTGTCCCCATCGTCCCCAATGTCCCCTTTGTCCCCATCGTCCCCCCAAAAAAATAATATGGGTTTTAAAAAGCCAAAGATAATTTTTTGGGGGGACATTGGGGACAAAGGGGACGATGGGGACATTGGGGACGCACTTGTTTGAAATCAGTGATTAATGACTCAAGAGGACTTGTTGCCCCAGATCAGATAGGCAACCGTAAGTTTGCGACCTTTTCAATTCAAAAAAAATATACTTTATTCTTCTGTCCATTTTTTTTCAGTCCGCTGCTTCTGTCTTGTTTTAGACAATGTTCTTGTTATACTTTTTAGCTTGTTTAACCTCTTATAATCCCATTATTTTTTCGAGGAAAATTTATGAAAACGTTTATTTTAAATTTACAATTATTGTTTAATAATTTTTTTATAGTTAGAGCAATTTTCTTTCTGATTATTTTACAGATTTTTAATTGCTCATTGTCGGCTGAATTATCGACTTCAATTGCAATCGACCGATCCGTTATTTACAAAGGAGAACGAATTACTTACAAAATCACAATCGCTGATTCCAAACCAATCGATAGTTCAATCTCCCCAGATTTAAGCGGATTCAACGATTTCGACGTCCGCGTGTTTCCCAAGCAAGTCTTGAATAACTCCGGTTCGTCTTTGCGGGTTGTTATTAACGGTCAAGTCATTCGAGACGAATCCTCTACACAATCCAAAACAGTCTTTAATTACGAATTGACGCCAAAAAAGTCTGGTAAATTGATAATTCCTCCGCCGATTATTTTGTCGGGCAGTCAAAAACTTACGCCGACTTCCGTTTTAGTTGCCGACAAATCCGACGTCGGCGGCGCTGACGGCTCTTTTACAATTACGGTCAAATCTCCAGAAGATCAGAGTGTCGTTAAGATGCGAATAGAAACAGATCGAAATCGGATTTATCCGTTTCAGTCTTTCATTGTTACTCTTGTTGTTCAGGTGAAATCGTTGCCTCCGACGATTTTGCAACCTGACGCAAGTCCGCTCTCGATACTTCGCGATCCGCCGAATCTCACGATTAACTGGGCAGACGATAGTTCATTACCAAAAGGACTTCGACCCGTAACGCCGTTAAACGAATGGTTGAACTCTATACTCACGCCGCGTTCTCAACGAGGTTTTGCAATAAACGAATACGCAACACGAAACATGGATTTCAGCGACGACTTTTTCAACAACGGAACGCCAATAGGAGGTTTCGGAAGCATTATGAACGAAATGATGAAAGGTCGTGTTTTACATTTCGCTCCAACGCCGAAAAAAATTGTCGTACAAGACGCCGCCGGCACGGATGTAACTTATTGGGAGTATCGTTTCAGCCGCAAGTTTACGGCAGACGAAATCGGAGATTATAAATTCGACGCAATTATCAAAGGCAGTTTTGTAGTCGAAAATAAAAACAGTCGAGACGGCGCAAGTTTACAACGAGTTTATGCAGTTGCACCGGAAACAACTGTAAAAGTAGTTGACATTCCGCTTGCCGGCAGACCGTCGAGTTATATCGGCGCTTTCGGAAAATTCGACTTAAAAACAGACATTCAACCGCGAAAAGCAAAACGCGGAGAACCAATGACGCTGACTTTTAAATTAGTCGGCGAAGGTTCGACAGGCAACGTAAAACCGCCGGACTTGATCGCGATTCAGGAAGTTACGTCAAATTTCAAAGTGCATTCGCCGACAGAAGAGGGAGACAATAATTCGTGTACGTTTACTTATCCGATTCGAGCAACGCAATCAGGACAGATTATTTTTCCGTCGATTCCGATTACTTATTTTGACGTTCAAAACGATAAATTTGTAACCTTGCAAAGCGAGCCGATTAACTTAGAAATTGCAGATTCGGAACAGATCAATGGCGGTTTTACTTTTGGCGGCAACAATTCGGCGATTGGAAATTTCGAGCGTTCTGAGCGAGGCTTGCTTGCGAACATGGCGGATCGTTCTGATATTGTCAATCAATCTGTAGATTATCTTCGATGGGCGGCGTTGCTTGGCGGACTTGTGGTTGCCTATGTAGTTATTGGGATAATTTTATTTCTTTGGAGACGTCTTGAATCAGACCCGCAAAAACGAAGACAATCTGGCGCAATTAGTAAAGCAAGAGTCAGATTGAATCGTGTTAAGCAAAATCTAAAGAGCAACAATTCGTCTGACATGGTAATACAGTATGGAGACGAATTACAAAATTTATTATTCGGATACATCGCCGATTTGAGTTGTGCGTCGGAGAATGGAATGACAACAAAAGACGCTTGCAAAAAATACCTAGAAATAGGCGGAGAAAAAGAATTATCAGACATCTTAAATAAAGTCCTAGAAACTCTAGACGGCACAAAATACGGCGGATTAGACCTAAAATCACTAGACGACATCGTAATTTCTATTGAAAAAATCCTAGCTCGACCAATTAACGTGAAAAAATAAGTTGTAGTTGTAGTAGTTGTAATAGTTGTAGTAGTTGTAGTAGTAGTTGTAGTAGAGAGAAAGCTGGAGATTTTTGTTTTTAGAAAATGGTAATATCTCAGCAGAATATTTGTTTTATCTCTTGAGTTTCTAATCCCAGATTTCAAGCTAGTTTGTCCCCAGTGTCCCCTCAAAAAATAATATGGTTTTTAAAAATACCTTAACTGTTTACGATTTTTTAATTCCGAATTTACAAACTCGTGAACGGTTACAAGGTCGGATTGTCTCTCTAATCTTGCTATGATGATAAAATGCTCTACAATGTTAAGCGAGTTTTTAAACTCGCGGGCAGTTTAGAATCTGTTGCATTGGCAGACGGGAATTTAACGTAAAGGTGAAATTTCACCTTTAAACAAGTAAAATTAAAATAATCACAAACAACAAACAACAATTAAAAAAATGGGCGTAACTTTAGTCAAAGGCGCAAATATTTCATTATCAGATCAAGCGCCGGATCTGAAAACGGTACGAGTTGGACTCGGTTGGAACGCAAGACAAACCGCAGGAGAAGATTTCGATCTCGACGCTTGCTGTTTCATGTTGACTGAAAACGGTAAAGTTCGTAACGATGCCGATTTCATTTTCTATCATCAGTTGAAATCAACTTGCGGAAGCGTCGAACATACAGGAGATAACCTGACCGGAGATGGCGAAGGAGACGACGAAGTTCTAATCGTAAAATTAGATAAAACGCCTGCCGAAATCACAAAACTTGTCTTCTCCGTTACAATTTACGAATACGAAAAACGTAAACAAAATTTCGGAATGGTAAACGACGCATACATTCGAATAGTCAACAACGATAACAACGAAGAAATTGCACGGTTCGACCTGTCAGAAGACGCCAGCACAAATACAGCAATGATATTCGGCGAAATTTATCGTCATAACAACAAGTGGAAATTCCGCGCCGTAGGTCAAGGTTTCAATCACGGACTAGATAAAGTTGCAACATTATACGGCGTAAAAATAGGATAAAACTTTTAGTAACCGTTCACAAAGCATCATTTGTCTATCCGTGAAAATCCGTGTTTAAAATTCCGAATTTAAAAACTGTGAACGGTTACGGAAATTTCACGCTGATATAATCTCGTATTACGAAATATCTTTTTTAATTATTTTATAAAATTAAATTATGCGACGTTTACCGATTTACATTCTTTTGGACACGTCTGGTTCAATGCGTGGTGAACCGATTGAGGCGGTGAAAACTGGGTTACAAGCTTTGTTATCGAGTTTATGCCGAGACCCGTATGCGTTGGAGACGGTTTATTTGAGTATTATTACGTTTGATCGCGAGGCAAAGGTTTTGGTTCCGCTGACGGAACTTGACGGTTTTATGTTGCCGAATATTGAAACGCCGGAAACGTCGCCTACTAATCTTGGCGAAGCGTTGAGGTTGCTTATTTCGCAGTATGACAAAGAAGTTATTAAAACAACGTCCGATCAAAAAGGCGATTGGCTTCCGCTAACAGTTATAATGACTGACGGTTCGCCATCGGACACAAAATTGTTTAACGACATGACGGAAGAACTCAAAAAATATCATTTCGCGCGAATAGTTGCTTGCGCCGCAGGACCGAAGGCGAAAATTGAACCGTTGAAAAAAATCACGTCAGACGTTGTTTCGCTTGACACGATGGACAGTAATTCTTTCGCTAAATTTTGGCAATGGGTATCGACGGCAGTTAGTCATCAAAGTCAAACCGCCGACGCAACCCGCGAAGAATTACCGCCGCCGCCAGAAGAAATAAATTTGGTTCTGTAGAAAAATGATTTTATTCAGTCATGTTCCGCACAGTAGTTGTCTGTCAGTAGGCGATAATTGATCAGGTCGCCTACCTGATCTGGGGCGACAAGTGTGTAACATGAGTAAATAATTACAAAAAAATCTATTTCATTAAAATTTTGAACTATGACTGAAAACGGCAAATCCGATAATTTTCAAGCTGGCGATTCGTTGCTTGATGATATTTTACTTTCGCAGGTTGATGGTATTGGGTCTTTAACTTATCATCGTCTTATTGAGCATTTTGGCAATTCTACGGCGATATTGAATGCGTCGCAGAGGGAATTGGAGTCTTTTGATTTTTTGAAATCGGCGGTGGCGTCTCGAATTGTTTCGGCGCGTAAGTTAATTGATCCGAATTTGATAATGGAACTTTGCAAGCGTGAATCGATTGACATCATTCCGATTTATGACAAACGATATCCTGAGCAGCTTAAAACGATAACTGATCCTCCTTATTTGCTTTATGTTCGAGGTAATTTATTGTCGAAGGATTCGTTTTCGATAGCGGTGGTTGGCACTCGTCGGATATCGTCTTATGGCGAGCGGCAAACTCATCGTCTTACGTCTGCGATTTCGAAGGCGGGCTTTACGATAATTAGCGGACTTGCGTTGGGAGTTGATGGACATGCGCACAGGGCGGCGATTAACGCGGGCGGTCGAACGATTGCGGTGTTGGGAAGCGGGATTATGCAAGTTTATCCGCCGGAGCATATTGGACTTGCGAATCAGATTATAGAATCTGGCGGCGCGGTTATCAGTGAATATTCGCCTCTTACGAGATCGACGAAGTGGACATTTCCGCAGAGGAATCGTATTGTTTGTGGTCTTGCGTTGGGGGTAGTTGTGGTGGAAGCGCCGTTAAAAAGCGGGGCAATGATTTCTGCAAGATTAGCAAGCGAACAAGGCAGAGATATTTTTGCCGTACCAGGATCAATTGAATCGGAGTTATCAAAGGGATGCAATCAATTGATTCGAGACGGCGCGTATTTGATTGATTCTGTCGATGACATTTTAAATGTGTTAGGACCGATGCGAAAACCTGTGTCGTTGTTAGATTCGGATAAATTAATAAGGCGTCCTAATGAGATTCTTTTGAATGAAATAGAACGCGAGGTATTGAGTCATGTTGGCGAAACGTCGTCGTCTCTTGATTCGATAGTGTCTGCAACTGGTTTTTCGACCACGCAAGTATTAGCGGCGTTATGCTCGTTGGAAGACAAAATGATTATACGTCAATTAAATCCAATTAGCGTTGCAAGATTATAAATAATCAATAACGATTTAGATTTTGATTTTATGTTTTATTATTACGGCAATTGAAATTCAAATATTTTAAATTCTTTAACTTCGGCGATTTCACGATATTGACCTTTTCTGACAACTTTACCTATAAAATTTATAGGTAAATTTTGTTCGTATGCTTTAATTGCTAACTTATGCTCTTCAACATTTAAAGAAATAGTCGCGTTAAAATTATCGTTATCACGAGTAGTTACATTTACTTTAGTTTCGCCGTATTTTTCGTTGTCTTTATTTGTGTCGCCGCATAATTCCGTTACAAAACCGGTAAAATATTCAATCGGTTGTTGAGTAATAGGAATATTTAACGAACTTCCTATTTTGATAATATCATTAAAATAATCCGGTAAAATTATAACCCTATCAGGAATATTCTCCGGCGGCGGTAACATCGACGACCAATTAGTTGCAATTTCAATAGTCGTATCTTCCCACAATCGCATATCCACCAAAGCATTGACAAGATTGTTGCTAAATAAAGGCAGATTACAATTAAACTCTTGAATAAAAGTATCAACTGCACAATTTTGAATCGCTTTGATAATTGTTTGAACGCTTTTTAAAATATGAATTATACCGTTACGAATTATATTATCTTGCATCGACGGCAAAACCGAAAACGTATCATAAATATCAATTGGCGCGATTACTTGAATAATAAAACTACCATACTCTGTTTGACCGAATTGTGCTTTTTCTAACGCTTGAGTAACAGCTTTATTTTTCATTTGGTTGTGATGCAATTGAGTAGGGAATAACTTATCGCTAACAGCGGCTCGCAAAGAATCGCGAATACTCAAGATAAATTTATTGATAATTCCAAGCGATAACGACCCAGATTCTGTTTGTTCAGATTGTAAGCGAAATTGTAAAATATCCGCCGCCGGATCAAGCAGATTAGTTATTAAAGACGTTATTTCGCGTTGTTCAATTTGACTAATAAATTGAATTATCGACAAAATTTCAGTTGCGTATCGTTGGTAATTATTTTGTCTCGGCACGCAAACCTGTTTATATTTATCATCAGGACAAGTTAATATACATATATCGTCGCGAGTACGACAAACCGATTCTTGCCATTTTTTGGTTAACAAATAACGCTTAACATTAAACGGTTTAATCTGACTGACAAGGTTAAGTAATTTTTCACGGTTCATAATTTATTTTTCCTCCTTCTGAAATAATTTTTACGATAGTAAAAAGACTTTTATCTGTTATTAAATTTTTAGTAGGTATTTGAATTGTAGCGGTTTTTTTATCGCAATAAGGCGCATTATTTAAGCTCGTCCAGTAAGCGCATTTTCTTAAAATCAATTCATCGTCCGAAAGCGAAACCCAATCAGAAAGTTTAGACGGAACGCAAAAAAGAATAAATACCAATTGTACAGTTGCCGGAAGTATATATCTATTATATTGAGACTCCGGCAAGCTGTAAATAATTTTGTTGTTTTTGATTTTAAGGTTTTGTCTGGTAGATTTTAATTGAACGTCTATTTGAACGCGATTTATTATTTGTTTGGGAGAAAAATTGTCTTGAAAAATCAAATGCGCGTCAATTCCTTCATTATCCGCGTCTTGGGTAGTTGGTTCACAACTACCGCCTAGCCGCGAAACGATTGCATGTAAATAAGAGTACGAAAGATTTTTTTGAATTTTATCTAAAAAATTTTTATTCGTAAAATTGATCATATTAGTTTATTATTAAAGAGTACAAATTATTATCGAGTATAAATATCATTTTACTTTACAAATTAAATTTAACGTGAATGATTCACTTTTATTTTTGCCTTTTTCAAATGTCGGATTGAATACTAACAATTTTTTAAAAACGTATCAATAGCAATTTTTCATTTAAACAAAAAAAAAGCGAGTCTCTCGACCCGCCCCGTGAAAGGTACTGTATCAGAATCTCACGAATCGGCGAGACAATTGTATAGTTAGTTGTATTAGTTGTATTAGTGAGTAGTTGTATTAGTGGGGGAAAGGGACATCGGGGACGGTGGGGACAAAATTTGAAGAAAAAATTCTCTTTTAAAAAAGCTGTTGTTTTCTGTTGAGTTGTTAATCATAGTTTTTAAATTAGTGCGTCCCCAGTGTCCCCAACGTCCCTTTTATCCCCAGTGTCCCCCCCAAAAAATAATATGGTTTTAAAAAATACCATGAACGGTTACTTTTCTTTTATTGAATGCAGAATCGTAATGCCGGCTCAAGCGAGGTTGGTAACATCGGACCATGACTTATTCCGTCGAAAGCGCGAAATTCTGTTTTTTTTAATAACGGACTTAAACGTTTAATCATGTCTTCGGCGACACTCGGAGAAACAGAACGTCGGACATTTACTGAACGATCCTTAACTGAAGAATCAACAGGACGCTCTTTGTTACGACGTTCCGCCGCCGTAGATTTACCAATTAAAACCGCCAAACTCGACTTGTTCTTGACGATTTCTTTTTTTGCGATTTGTTCGGTAAATTTCGTTTCGATTTTCAAGATTAAACCATCTTGCCACCAAAATGAAGGCTCCGCCGCTACATAATTCTGAAACATTTCATTGTGCTTAAACAACGTATTGAGAACAAATAATCCGCCGTAAGAATGTCCCCAGAGCGTTTGACGTTGTTTATCAATCCGAGCAAACGATTCTACTTTAGGTTTTATTTTTGTTTCAATAAATGTTGCGAAAATATCCGCGCCGCCGCCTTTTCGTCCGCGTTCATCGTTTGGTTCGGAACCATCCAAGTTAGACGGAGTATAATCAAACGCGCGAGATTGAACGTCAAATCGAAGGTCTGTTTGATAGCCGATAGCAACAATCACCGGAAGCGATTCTAAACGTGAAAATAAATCGTCGTTTAAAACCGCAAGCGCGGCGTTGCCGTCAAGCATGTAAAAAACCGGATAAACTTTTTCCGATTCTTCCCCTTTTACAGTTTTGGGAATTCCAACCGTAATTTTGTAATGACGTTTTCCATCGTTTGAATCCATATCAAATTTTTCAAAACGATAAAATTTTGAACCCGTATCGGCAATAGTTTTTCCGAGCGGCTTTGATAAATCAGGTTGAGCAAAAGTTTCGCCAACCAACGATAAACAAATAAATAAAAATACAATAATTTTTTCTAATTTTTTCATAAAGGAAATTTCAAAAAATCAATTCAACTTTACCGTCGGCTAACGCCGACGCGACCTTTCGGCGAAAGGTCGCCTACCTGATCTGGGGTAGCAAGTGCGTAACATGAGTTATTGATAACGTTCACAAAGTATCATTTGTTTATCTGGTGAAAATCCGTGTTTAAAATTCTGAATTTAAAAAACCGTGAGCGGTTCAGATTATTTAACCATTTCTGGAACACGTTGAATTTTACCTTCTTTATTTATGAATGCTAGGGTGATATGACCTGTTGCGAGTAGTTCGTTGTTTCTTATGACTTTATGTTCGTATTCGATTTTTGCTTTTGTGATATTTATGATTGAGGTTTGAATAGTGAGCAAGTCGTCGTATTTTGCGGGTTTATGGTAAGAGCAATCGGCTTTAACAACGACGCCAAGAATGCCGGATTCTTCGATTTCGCGGTAAGTGTAACCTTGACTGCGTAATAATTCGGTGCGTCCGACTTCAAAGAATGTAAAATAATTGCCATGATAAAGCACGCCCATTTGATCCGTCTCTTGGTATCGAACGCGAATTTGTACTTCGTGAGTATTGGTAGTCATTATAGTTTTGGTTATGAGGGAATTTTTTAACAACGGATAATCGCGGATAATTAGGGGAATTTTTAAACGCGGATAATACGGGGAATTTTTAAACGCGGATAATACGGATTTTTTAGTGAATACGGATAAACACGGAGAATGGAAATGATGCCTTTGTATGGTAGAAATCAATAATTTTAAAGGGATAAAGGGGGGATGGAAGAAATTATTAAAGACTAACTCAATAATAATTAATAATTAATATTTTACTTAATAAT
>JAITAZ010000334.1 GCA_031283825.1 Planctomycetaceae bacterium
ACTTCCCAGATTCCAGTTGAATCAGGAATAATTCTCCAATGCGGCTGCAAGGCTACAGATTGATGAACGAGTTCAAATCCAGCTTCCGATTGACTCACCGTCTCAATCGGGAAAGCATAAAAATCAGTCGGACGATTCACATTTAGAATTACGTCTAAACCTAGCCAATCGTCGTACAAACCGATTTCATTCCAATTCTGGACGTCAAGATTCGAACTCAAATTTCCGATACTTTTACCATTACTTACGCTATTTCCATTATGATAAAATCTGTTTTCAATTCCTCCGGGCATTCCTGCAAAATTCATCTCGACGGCGAAATGAATTCTGTAATCTTTCGGCAGATTACTCAATTTGTACGCGATTTCAACAATATTACTTCCCGAACTCAGCGTTATTGCTTTATCGACTCTAATCAACGCGCCGTAAGCGTAAGCTTCTCGCGATAGCAAAACTTGCATTCGTCCTGTTTTTTTTCGTATTACTGCGTCGTATTCTTCTTGTACGAAATTTCCGTGTTGCCCGACTCGCGAATGACTTACCGCGTCGAAATCTGTATCGTAATCGTAGAAAAGGTCAACCAAACTTTTGCGCGGATACCAATCGTATTGTAATCTTCGCGCTAGTCCTTCCTGCTTGAAAACGAGACGTTGCCCCGCATTATCTCCGCCGTCGAAATTATGCCGCGACATAATTTTTTGATGATACGCTTCCGGTCGGCGAGTGATCGTAGCGAGCAAATTATGCGAGATTGATTTTATGTCGAACTCGTACAACATGCCTCCAAGATGCGGTGCGACAAACATATTTAATTTATCGTTTGTCAATCTTACTTCGTTTTTTCCGTCGAAATTGAAATCAGCGGTTTGCGATTCGACCCATTCTCCGGTGCGGTCTGTTGCGGTGTCGATTAAGTTGTCTGACTTTATCAATTCGGAGTAAACGGCGTTTCGCAAGTGCGGCAGATAAATTCCGCCGAATGCTCCGTGCCAGTAACCGCAATTACACTGACTTCGATACAACGATTCGCGAGCTAAATCTATTTCCGCGCCGTTCCAACCTTCGTCGATAGATTTTTTTAATCTTGCGCTAACGCTCATCATTCGGCAGTACATTTCGTCTGATTCAGGATAACGCACTTTGAAATTTCGCCAGAATCCGCCGCCAAGAAATTGACGTATTATTTGCCATCTTTCGTCGTGTTCTGTATCGTTTCGCAGTTGATCTAACTCTACTTGTTGTTCTGGTTTTAGCGACCATTCCGTCATTTCGCGGTAGCTGCCGTCGTGAATATAAATTTTTCCTAGCGGCGGAATTGAATCGATTACTTCAGTCGGAGTCGTTGTGATTATCCAGTCGCTGTTTTCGGAGAGTGCGTCGAAAAATTTGTAGAGCCATTTATCTTCGTAAACGTGTCGATGCGTTTGGGGCCAACTTCCGAATTTCTCGCCGTCGTCTCCATGAACGAGAAGAGGAAATTGATCTTTATCCGCTATTTCTACCATGTATGAAATTATGTCTTCGATTTGTCCGAATGGGATTAAGTATCGTAATCTTTCGCTGCCCGGAAAGACGTTTATTGTTTTGCCGTCGTCTTCGGTTAGATAATGACGCAACAGAGCGGTTTCTCTGACGCCGGAGTATTTTAAGTGAGTATCGTCGAGAATTGTGTATCTCATTCCGGCGTCAACGAGATCTCTGACGTAACTTTGTTCCCAGACTCTTTCGGGGATCCAGAGTCCGGCGATTTTTGCGCCTAAGCGTTTTTTCAACCAATCGGAGTACATTTCGATTTGACCGATTCGGTCGCGTGAGGGAAGCATCGAGAGAATCGGTTCAAAAAATGGTCCGCCGATTATCTCTATCCGATGCTCGCGAACAAGCGTTGCAACTCGATCAAGATATTCAGGATGAGATTCCGCAAGCCATTCAATAAGAGAACCGCTCGTATGCAAGGCGAGTTTCAGTTTAGGAAAACTTTCAAAAAGCTCAAGAAACGGCAGATAACTGTCTTGATACGTTTGTTCGATTATATGCCCGAAATTCCCAACGGGCTGATGATTGTGAATGGCAAATATAAACCTGATTACTTTCATATCTATTTATTGGTTGGTTTTTGATTGAGATTCCTGTAAACACTAAATGCGAAAATGTCGCGTTCAACAAAATGGTCTCTGTAAATCGGCTGATTTTGACGATTACATCAATTTTAACGATAAAATTTACCAACTTTGTAAAAGAAAATCAGTTAGACACAATCAGCAAAGAAGTAATAAAAATGAGTAACCGCTCACGAGTTTTAAAATTCCGAATTTTAAAGCTATGAACGGTTACAAATGTCGCATAAACGATTGGCGGGAGTTAAATGTCTATAGAAATATAAGTGCAATAACTGTTTCAATTCTTGTAAAGTAGGAATAGTTCTCAAAACCAAATTTTTTCAAACGCTTTAACTATAAGCGGGTCTTCTATGTCGGCAGGAAGCCAATCAATGTTACCGGCTGTTTGTTCTTCTAAGTAATCCCAAATTTGTTTAATTCGTTTATTGAGTTCAGGTCTGGGAGTTCGTTGATAACATGTGTAAACAAATTCTTTCCACGTTGCATAAACGCCATATCGAAGTTCGACTTGCTTGATCTTTCTTGACCATCTCACGTTAGCTTTATTCAAATAACGTACAAGTATATCTTGAATTGCAAATAATTCTTTTTTATATTTTTTTGCTTCTTCACTTAATAGAATTTCTATGCGTCCTTTAATGCTTAATTCTTCTAATTCGGTATAATTATTACTGTTGCCTTTATATTCTATACCCATTAAAGAAGTTATCTCTTTATGAGATTTTGCCTGATACATTTTTAAAAAATCTATTAATTTATCAAACCCCTTTTCCATGAGGCAAGAGTAATACTCTTCACGCCACAACTGCGTAGTAACGGAAAATGTCATAACTTTATTCATCATTATCCTCAATGATATGCTTAGAAAAATCATACTGCTCTTTGGATTTACTTGCATTCATGATCTTGTTAGCTGTTTCATCATCGACGAATTCAAGTTCATCTTGATGAAATGAGCTTAATACAATAGTAAAGCCGGACCCAGTACGATAATCGCTAAATTCGACTTCAAAATGACCATCGCCATAATCTTCAAGAATTACGCCTATATCTCCATATTTTATTCCCTCGTCAATGTATTTATTGGTCAACAGTCTTACATGATCAAATTCTTTCATTTTATTTTCTTCCCAATTATTGACGAATACATCTAATCTTCCCTAAATGTAATTTCCGAAAAAAATTTTTTGTAACCGTTCACGGTTTTTTAATTCGGAATTATATCTCGGATGGTTATATTTATGATGTTTTATTTTTTGTTTTGTAATATATCAGTGGAATATTTGTTTTTGTAACTAGTGCTTTGTTAAGCTTAAAAATTGGGATAACCCAAACAAAATACCCTACAAAATAACGGTAACCGTTCACACGCACGGGCAAAAAATCCTACGCCCTGAAAGGGCAACGGAG
>JAITAZ010000642.1 GCA_031283825.1 Planctomycetaceae bacterium
AAAAAAACCAACCATTTGTTACAGTTCAAAGTATATCAACGCGGATGACAACTTGGACATTTAGACGACATTTTTGTAAGCAGAGATACAATTTTTGACAATTCTTGTAAAAGAATGTCGTTTTTGTAATGTCGTTTGAAACTGTCGGCAATTGACTTTTCAGTTAAACGCCGCTTTGTTTGGTCGGATGACAAAAATTTACATGCAATGGTACAAAAAATGCTGCTAATAAATTTGCGTGTCAAGGGAAGTCAGAAAATTCGGAATTCGGAATTGTTTTTAAACTCCGAAATTAATTATGGGAACTTCTAAAAACTAATTTTAGAAGGAACGCGGGCGTCCCGCCTGCTGACAAACGCCTAAAGATGCGGTCGAGACGACCGCGTTCCTAATAAAAATAAATTTTACATGAGGTTTTTAGATGTTCCCTTATGTAAAAAACTTGTAACCGTTCACGCACAAGAGAAAAAAATCCTACGCTTGAAAGGGCAGCGAAAAAAATTATCAAGAATATTCGTTACAAAAATTCATTTCCGAACAAAATAATAAGCAACAATTGATAAAAAGTTATCCTTGCCGTTTCCAAAGAAAAGCATAATTCCGCATTCCGTATTTTACTAATCTAGCGATTAAAAAAATTTTATAGTGACCAATAATCCGCCGTTTCAAATGTCCAGCAAGATTTTGCCGACGACAAAAGAAAATCAGTATGTATGCACGTTGAGTAATTCGCGTCAATGTTCTCATAGGGACGATTTGCGTTTGCTTTACGAGGTCAGTGTAATTTTGTCTGAAGCTCGCGAGGTTGAGAGCGTATTTAAGCCTTTGCTTACAAAAATGGCGGCATGTATTGGTATAATTCGCGGGGCGATTTCTATTCTTAATCGTGTTACCGGCGAAATTGATATTATGGAAGGCTATGGTCTTGATCGCGAGCAATTGCGTCGTGGTTGTTATTTACCCGGCGAGGGCGTTACTGGGAAAGTTGTCAAGACTGGCAATCCGATAGCTGCGCCGCGTATTTCGGAGGAGCCGTTATTTCTAAATCGCACTGGTGCGCGAAACATGGAGGAGGCGTATAATACGTCTTTTATTTGCGTGCCGATTCGAATTGGGGTCGAGGTGATTGGGACGATAAGCATTGATTTACCTTATTCGTCCGAGCCGTTAGACGATAAAGTTAGATTATTGACAATTGTTGCGGCGTCGATAGCTCAGTTTGTCAGAATTTATCAGATTTCGATTGAGGAAGTAAACGAGCTTAAAGCGACGAATAGCAGACTTCAAGCGGAGTTGCAAGAGGCGAGTCAGCGGTTTTCGTCGATTGGAAAGAGCGAGGGGATGCGTCGGATTCATAGTCAGATGATAGCGGTGTGTAATACGAAGGCGACTGTTTTGTTGTTGGGTGAAACTGGCGTAGGCAAGGAGCGTTTTGCGAATGATATTCATTATGCGTCTCAGCGTTCGGGGATGTCTTTTATCAAGGTGAATTGTGCGGCTATACCGGAATCGTTGATAGAGAGTTTGCTTTTTGGTCATGAGAAGGGCGCGTTTACTGGTGCGGTTCAGCAGCAGAAAGGATATTTTGAGCAAGCGGATGGCGGCACGATTTTTCTTGATGAAATTGGCGAGTTGCCTATTATGTTGCAATCGAAATTTCTGCGGGTTTTGCAAGAGCGTGAATTTGAGCGGGTTGGCGGTTCCGAGACAATACGAGTTGACGTGCGAGTTATTGCGGCAACAAATTGCGATTTAAAAAAATTAGTTGACGATGGATTATTTCGGCAAGATTTATATTATCGATTGAGCGTATTCCCGATAGTGATTCCTCCGTTGCGAGAAAGAAAAATAGACATAATGTTATTAGCGGACCATTTTGCACGGCGATTTAGCGAGGAATATGGAAAACCTATTCCGACTTTTTCTTTGACGACTGTGAATATTTTAAACAGTTATGCGTGGCAAGGCAACATTCGCGAGCTTGAAAATACAATTGAGCGAGCGGTAATTTTATCGAGTGATGGAGTGATTCATAGTTATCATTTGCCAGATGAGTTGCAAAAAGTGTCGGGAGTTATAACGCACAGAGTCGGAACGTTGCCGGAAGTTCTAGATTCAGTAGAGAAAGAAATGATCGTAGAGGAATTAAAAAGATCGAAAGGAAACATCGCGAAATCCGCCAAAAATCTAGGAATCACAGAAAGAATTATGGGATTAAGAATCTCAAAATATCAACTAAATCCAAAAGAAAATTTTTAAGAATGTTTTTAATATTTCAGTGGAATATTTGTTTTTGTAATTATTATCAAGGCGATGAAAGACAAACCTTATTTTTACCTTATTAAAAAACAAACACGGATAATACGGGAATTTTAAACGCGGATAATACGGATTTGACGGATATTTGCGGAGAATGGAAATGATGCCTTTGTATGGTAGAAATCAATTATTTTAAAGGGATAAAGGGGAGGGATGCAAGAAATTATTAAAGACTAACTCAATAATTAATA
>JAITAZ010000366.1 GCA_031283825.1 Planctomycetaceae bacterium
ACATGCTCTTTGAGAACGACGAAAACAATACTTTTAATCGAAACAAAACGCGAAATTGATTCTATCGCCCAATAAAAAAACGGCTTATCATGCAATGGAATGAGCGGTTTCGGCTGTAAAAATCCCATCTCCAAAAACCGCGACCCTCGCCCGCCCATCGGCATTACAAGATGAATCAATTGTGAATTCATAACAATGAGTCTCCAACTTTATCTTTGTATTGATCTTTGTTTTGATCTTAATTTTGATCTTGTTCTTCCGCCTTCTTTTTATAACGACGATAACGAAATTCAATTGACATTAGCGGAATAATTATCAACCCTCCGTAAAAAACAAAAGCATAATATGCTGAATAATAAAGAGGCGACATAAAGAATATAGGAGGAAATACAGACAAAATTAATAATGCCGCCGATGCTGTCGCCGGAAAAAATTTATACAATGCAAGCACAATTAACAATATCAAAAACTCCGGCAAAAACGACCATATAACTGTAGTATCGGTGGTAGAATGTCTTAGAGAAAGGTCTATTTTGAATAGTATATTTGAAGGATAACCTGTTTGAGACGGAATCAGATTTGTTTTTCTTGCGTAGTCAATCGTCGTAGGGTAATATTGAAAATTTTCTCCCGTATAAGTGCGCGTGTCGTGAATTTCTCCGCATCCGACTCCTAGCGTATTAGCGTTTTGAAAAAAACATTTAATACGCACAATAAAATGTAAAAAAGGATTCTCAAAACAAAGACGAGTATCAATATCATTAGACGGTTTTATCATATTCCACGCTAGATTATTAGTTGCGATTCCTTTATCGTTACGAAAATTATCGATTATCTCATCCCATTTCAATCCTTTTAATATCATTGCTTTGGTTTGATCAGAATCGCTATCTACGCAATCAGGATTAACAAATAAAGGAACCAATGATTCGCCTAAAATACGATTTCTATAGTTAGTTGTCGAGTTTTGTTTTGGCATCCCGCACCATGCCGTCGCAACTACGGCAAGAATAATAAAGCAAAATAAAGGACGTAAAAAATTACAATAATAAAATTTATTCGGCAAATTTAATTGACGAATCAACAAAAGAAAGAAAAACGCTGCAACCGCCATAAGACCATCTACTCGAAATTGCGTCGTTAAAAAAATTGCAGTAATCCCAATAAGATAATTTTTAACTTTCAGTTCTACATTTTTTTGTAATTGAATTAAAAAAATTGAAATCGACGCTAAAAGCAAAAACAGACAATAGGGAACTTCTCTAACATACGCAAGTGTAAAACATTGAAACGGAATAGAAAAGAATAAAATAGCATTTAATAAAACTAAAATCGTTTTGTAATCTTTGTAATTGCTTAATATATTTTTGATCTTTTGAGCAATATACCCAATAACGATTGCCGTAAACAACGCTTGTAAAATAATAAAAAATCCCCAGTACGGAACTATAGCGACTGATACCATTGCTAGTAATCGATAGAATCCCATACTGCTTCCCCATAAAATTAATCCTTTTTTATCAAGAGCGACAATTGTAGCAATAGAATAATAAGAATCAGTTGAAAAATATCCCGGATTTACAACTAGCCAATGTAGTAGAAATATGATTGACCAAGCGATGAAATGTATCCAGAAAATTTTGGCAGCTTTACGCAGGTTATTTATAATCAGGAACGCGATCAATGCTGTAATAGACCAAATCATTCTTGCCGCCCAGATTAAATTTGACTCTGAATGTTCAATAGGAAATTCGGGCATCCGGCTATAGTTGAAATACGCAATTCCCAGACAAACAAAACCTATTACGCTTGAAATTAAAATCAACCATTTTTTCGTCCAGAAATATCGGCATAAATTGATTACGTCTAGTCTAATATTCTGCGCGATATTTTTTGTTTCTTGCCAATAATTTATACTTTCAAGAAACGGACACGGCGACACGTCAAATATGATACAAATTAGCGCAACGAAAATATACAACGCCAAAACGACAATCGCGAATCTGCCAATATTAACAATCATCGTTGCGTAACCATTGACAACAAGAGCACTAAAAAAACGTAAATTTACATGATCGTCTTCGGGATAATTTTCTGAATCAATGGACGGTATTTCAACTATTACGCGAGAAAATTCCGGCAGGACTTCGTAAAAAACTAGCATGTTGTCTGTCTTGACATTGACGACGTCTGTTTTTGGTTGTGCGGTTTCGCTAATACAATTTATTGTTACAGGAATTGTATCGACAGATTTTGATTCAAGATTACCGGCGGCAAAACGTAATTTAAGCGGTAAATTGAATTGCCGGATTATTTCCGTTTTCAAGTAATGTTCGCCTTCAAAAGTCGTATTTTGCGGACGCATGGGAATGTCGCGAACTTTGGGAGGATACGCTTGATCGGTAATTGTCTCATGTTTTTTATTGACGCCGGTAACTTTAGTTAAAATGTGCCGCGAGCGGTCAACTTCGTAATTGTTCGGAAGTTTAAGACATTTGTAGCCGCCTAAAATAAAAATCCAAACTGCCAGTAATAAAATAATACGAGATTTTTGTCCGCGCGGAATAATCCATCGGCTCAATAGTCCGGCAATTATTGTAACGAAAATAGCGATTCCGCTCATACATAATAATACTCTATTGTACGGTAGAAACGCTATCCTTCCAGCTCTGACATAAAATGAAATAAATTCATATCCGAATAAACTGATACTTAAACATATCACAAAATATGTTATCAAGTAAAGACCAAAAGTTATTTGTTGTAAAATTTTCATTGTTCAATTATGGGTTAATGGATTTGTTAAATTGCCATTAAAATGGCTAAATTTGAGGGTTGATTGTTAATGGGTTAAAAATTTTTCACTTGTAAAATTGTCGCGTTTGTGATATTTGCGGCGTTGATTCCTTCGGGTGAATCTTCGAATATTATTGTTTTGTCGGATGATATTCCGAAGTGGTTTATTGCCTTTAAAAAACCTTC
>JAITAZ010000412.1 GCA_031283825.1 Planctomycetaceae bacterium
TTTGGATTTTGCGTTGTAACAATTTATTAGGGACTTTTAGCGTTTTTAAATTGCTAAACCCAATGTAGAGACGCAAAGCATTGCGTCTCAATCGGTGATCTTTTGATCGAACAATGAGACGCAAGGCATTGCGTCTCTACATTTGTTAATTTGTAACTATTCACGTTTTAATTTTGCGATAAAAAATAAAAAATTCCGTGAACGGTTACATGTCCTCTAAGTCCTCTTTGTCTCTATTGTTTACTTAAAAAAAGCGTAACAATTTAGTTGATAGCAATCTCTGATTAATGGTTGTCTATCGAATAGCTACAATTAATCCGCTACTACAACTAACCTTTTAACCGAGTAATTATGAGTTGTTTTAGTAGTTCTAAAATATCGTTGATTTCGGCGTTATCTGTGATAATTTCGATTGCGTCGTCTGCTTTTTTGAGCGAGCCGAATTCTCTTTTTTTGTCTTGGTTATCGCGTTGATTTATTTCGTTTAGGATTTTGTCGAAATTTATATTATTTTCTGTAATTCCTCTTAATCGTAATTCGGAGCATCTTCTTTTTGCTCTTTCTTCAGGCGAGGCGGTAAGAAAAAATTTACAATTTGCATTTGGAAATACCAACGTGCCTTGATCGCGGCCTTCCGTAACGACTCCGATATTTTGTCGAGTTAAATTTTCGGCGATAGTTCTTTGGAGTTCGACCATGATTTTGCGAACGTTAATATTGTCGGCGATAAATTTGGTGTGTTGAGTAATTTCCGGCGAGCGTACAATATTCGTAACGTTTTCTTCGTTGAGAAAAGTTTCGCCGTTTTGAATAATGATTTTTGCGGAATTTGTCAAACTTGTGATTTGTTCGTTATTATTCCAATCGGCGTTATTTCGGATTGCGTGTAATGTTGCCGCGCGATACATTGAGCCGGTGTCAACGTATTCGAAAGCCGCGTTAAACTCGCGAGAAAGCAGTACCGCAAGTTGACGTGCAACCGTACTTTTCCCTGCGCCGGCAGGTCCATCGATTGTAATTATCCCTATCGACAATTTGACTCCCTCGTTTAATTTCGGAATTATTTCTAAACACGGATAATCGCGGAGAATGCAAATGACACACTACGAGCGTTATCAATAATAACAAACAAATAAAATAATTTTATTTGTTTTAATGCTATACTTTGAACGTGAACAAATGGTTCTTTTTTGTAACCGTTCATGTTTTTAAATTCATAATTCATAATTTAAAAATTGTGAACGGTTACAATTTGTAATATTTTAGTGAAATTTTATTATAGCCCCGCATGGGGCGAAATATGGATAACCGGCGGTGTAGCGAAACGCAATCGTCGGTAAAACATCTCGCGAAACCAAAGTCTCGCAGGGACGACATTATAAATTATTGTAACGATAAATTACTTTTTTTATAATGTCGCCATATACGGGGCTTGATTAGTGCGTGATTCCGAAACCGTAAGTTATGCTTTGTTCCGTCTATGGTTATGTATATTTCGTCCTTGCGGGACTAATAAAAATATTCCGCTGAATATTACCAAAAAACCAATTCCGAATTTAAAAATTATTCTTTTGCGGTTTGAATATCAGTAATTGAGCGACCTAGTTTTTTTGTGCTTGTTGTTGAGATGGTTGAGGTGATTCGTCTTTTATTGATTTCGTCGTTTGAATTGGATTCGGTTTGTAGGAATCCCATTATTTTTTCTTTTGCTGTTTTTTCATCCTGTGGTGTTCCCATAATTTTGACGGCGTCGCTGACGCCCATGAGTACGGATTGTTTGACTCCGGATCGAATCCATTCGAAAAAGTTAAAGTCCATTTTTTTATCCTTTATTTTTTGTGTTTTGAGGTAAATTTGTCGGCGTCAAATCGACACGTTGTCGATTATTTCATTTCCGACGGCGGATAATAACTATTCTTAAAAAAACCGTCAAGAGAGATTTTTCAAGAAATTATTTTTTATCCCCAAAAAATAAAAAAGAATCTTTGGGATAATATCGCATTGAAGTATAAAATTTCCGTAACCGTTCACGCACAAGAGAAAAATTTCATAAGCCCTGAAAGGGTGTAGGATTTTTTCTTTTGAATGTGAACGGTTACAAATTTCCCTATTACGACTGTTACAACTATTATTCCGGCTCGTTATCTCTTTTTCTGATGACTAATCTTATTGGTATTTCTGCGAATGGTAATTCGTCTCTTAGGAAGTTTAGTAGGTATCTTTGGTATTGTGGCGAGAATGCGTCTGGAATGTTGCTGAACAGTACGATTGTTGGCGGTGCGATTGCGGCTTGCGATGCGTAATAAATTTTGGGTTTATGGAAGTGATATAGCGGCGGCGGATTATTATCAATCGCTGCGGAGACGAGTTTATTTAGTTGAGCGGTTGAGATGCGTTGTCGAGACTGATTGAACAGCATTTGAGCGTGGTTGAGGGTCATTTTTATATTTTTTCCGGTTTTTCCGGTAATGAAAGCGATTGGTGCGTAGCGTAGGTCTGGGAAGGTTTCGCGGATATAATCTGCCCATCTTTCTGTTGGCATTTGACCGACCATTGTGTCCCATTTATTTACGACCATAATGCAGGGTTTTATTTCTTCTTTGATTAGTGCGAGCAATTGTTTTTCGATTGCTTGAATTTGCGAGCATGCTTCGAAAAACATTAGTATAACGTCGGCGCGTCTTATGCTTTTTTCGGCGCGGTTTGTGCTGTAGAATTGCAGGTCGGTTTTGACACCTTTTCGGCGTAGGAATCCCGGCGTATCGATTGCGATAAAGGTTTTGCCGTCCATTTCGAATCTGACGTCGATAGAATCGCGGGTTGTGCCGGGTATATCTGCGGTGATTACGCGGTCTTCGTTGATAAGCGTATTGATAAATGTGCTTTTGCCGACATTTCTACGTCCGACTATTGCGAGTTTCATTATTGGTTCGGCGATATTTTGGTTATTATCGAGGATGTTATTTGAAATTAAATTTTCTTTGATTATTTCTGTCAGGTTGACGCGACCTTTTTTTTGTTTCGCGCTGACGACAATTACGTTCCATCCGAATTGTTGAAATTCATTTGCGTTTTTTTCGTCTCTTTCGTTATCGGATTTATTGGCGACTAATATTGTTGGCGTATTAAGTTTTCGCAATCTTTCGGCGACTATTGTGTCGAGAGGAACGACGCCGCTGCGAGAATCAACGACAAACAAAACGAGGTCGGCGGTATGTAGAGCGATATTGATTTGTTCGTCGATATGTTCGGAGAGATTATCTTCATCGACGATACCGATTCCGCCTGTATCGATTAGTTCGATATATTGAGGTTCGTCGGATTCAGGATTGAGATCGAGTAGAAATGTAACGCGATCACGAGTAACTCCAGCAACAGGATCAACGATTGAGACTCGTTGTCCAATAAGCCAGTTAAACAAACTTGACTTCCCAACATTAGGACGTCCAACTATTGCAACTTTTGGAATATTCATTATGAAAAAATATCAATTAAAATCAAAAATCAGACTAAAGATTTATAATTTAGAATCAAATTAAAAATTAGTGTAAAAGTAATATATCGTAATTATTCAGTTAATGTTTTTTTAGGACATCGGGGACATTCTTGTTTAAAATCTGGGATTGTTGACTCGTGGAGAACAAAATTTAAAGATAAAAATTTCTCTTTAAAACAGGCTATTGTTTTCTGTTGAGTTGTTAATCCCAGATTTTAATTAGTGTGTCCCCAGTGTCCCCTAAGTCCCCTTTGTCCCCAGCGTCCCCCCAAAAAAATAATATGGTTTTTAAAAATACCATAACCGTTCACGCTTCTGGGGTTATTTTACGTCGAATTTTAACTTTACGGCGCTGTTGCGGATTCTCCGCCGGCGCGACTTCCTAACGCTCCCCATACTCCATGATACGATTTTCCAAACTCTAAAAAAGTATTGTAACCCGCATTAGCTACCGTATTGCCATTGATACTCGTATAGTCGATTCCATCAGAAATAAATCTGACCGAACCATCGCCCATACAAACCTGAACTCCGCCCGAATGATTACTCGACGGACTTATAAATCCTCCGCTGTATTCGGCATTGCTCGCTAAACCTGAAGTCGCATTAGGCGGTAATATCGTTGTAAAACCCGTAAACGCAATCGCCCCATCCGTCCAACGCCGACCCGACCAATTCACAATGTTACTATCCGTAATAGACGACACAATATTCACACCGCTCTTCAAATTATAACAAGTCTCAACCGCCGTTCCCGTTGCATTGGCAGCAGGAACCGTATTAGCAAATGTCGAAGGAACGCCGCTGCCGGAAACAATAATTCCAACTCCCGCCCGCCGAATATTTTGACCGGCAACACAACGCTCGCTCATAAAAATCGTATTCGAAAGACCATCGGTTATGCCCTGCGAACCATTCCATTGATGCGGCGCAAATGCTCCACGATCAACACAACATATAGTTGTCGCCGAACTCCCATAAGCAGGAAACGTCGTCGTCGGAGCCGCCGCCTGCAAAACGTTAAAATGCACAGGATAATCGCCATAACTAAAACGATAATTCGTTCTCGCTTGTTCGTTTTCGCCTTTGCGTCTTCCATCTGTATCCGACGGACAAAGCAACGCCGAAATGGGATTTGTCATGTATGTAGTAGTATCGACTCCGGCGGCGTCCGCGCCGGATTGTACGTCGGAGTTAAATTGACAAATAAATCCTCCCGACGCTATTTTTTCGTACAATGGAGTCATCTCCATAAACGCAAGCAAAGACACAAATCCCGAAACGCGTCTTCTTGCGCCGTCGTTTGAGCGTATTCCGAATCCGCCGGCGGGTAAATTTTTTCGATATTGATCGTGATAGTTATGCACGGCAATTCCAAGTTGACGCAGATTATTCGAACAACTCATTCTTCGTGCCGTCTCGCGAGCCGCTTGCACCGCCGGAAGTAACAATGCTATCAGCAACCCAATTATTGCAATCACAACAAGAAGTTCAACTAAAGTAAATCCGTAAAATAAACGCCTTACGGCGCAGCTAAATCTTAACGACATAATATGTCCTCCTAATTTTTATTTGTTTAATTTTTATGTAACTCGCGATATGAATTTCAGCAACGCCAAAACGTAAAAGCCGGCGAATCTAACCGAAAATTCAATCGCGAATAGTTTAAATTATTCAATCAACAAGAATGAATAATTACGAAAATACAACTCTGTACAAAATTGAAATGCGTTTGAGTTAAATTCTCAATTTATTTCAATTCGATTGTAATATTGCGATCTCCATTGGCTTCGATTGTATAAGTCAACCCTGAATTTTTCGTTGTTGTGAATTTGTCAGGAATCGCCGAAACGACTTTTAGAATGTTGTCTTCAGGTCGAGGTTCTTCATAATCGGGATCGATGCGTTTTCTTTTCCATTCGAAGACGGTATCTTTGCCCTCGTCTTTGATATATTTCGTTACGGAAATTTTATAACTTCCGGGCAAAATACCTTTGTCTCCGAGCGTAGTCAAAACGAATTGACCTTTTCCATTAGTCAACGCTGTAGCAAGTCTGGAATTTGAGTCGATATTTTCTGGAGCGAATGAAATCATCGCCCATGCCAACGGTCTGTCTTCGTACAATAAAATTCCTTCTGCTTGAACGAGTCCGCGAACTTTAACGCGACTGCATCCGTTTAACGAAAAAATAATACCGCACAAATAAACCGCAATTAAAAATAATAATAACGAGTTGATAGTTATTACATTTTTTTTGTTACGTGTTTTCAAATTTAATCTCCTGTTTTTAAAATTCGGAATTCGGAATTCGGAATTAAACGAATTTTGCATGAATGATTACGTCATTT
>JAITAZ010000474.1 GCA_031283825.1 Planctomycetaceae bacterium
CGGTTACTTTTAAACAATTGTTAGGAAAAATTTATAGGTTGAAAATGAGGTTTGTAAAAAATAAACCTAATATCTGTACAAAAATTCAACTGAATGATTATGGGGAACTTCTAAAAACCTCATGTAAAATTTATTTTATTAGGATCGCGGTCGTCTCGACCGCATATTTAGGCGTTTGTCATGCAGGCGGGACGCCCGCGTTCCTTCTAAAATTAGTTTTTAGTAATTCCCTGAATAATGTAACCGTTCACGCACAAGAGAAAAATTTTCTAAGCCCTGAAAGGGCGTAGGATTTTTTCTTTTGAACGTGAAAGGTTACTTATTTTTTGGGGGGACATTGGGGACAAAGGGGACTTAGGGGACATTGGGGACATACTAACTAAAATCTGGGATTAACGACTCAACAGAAGACAAAAGCTTTTTAATAAAGAGCAATTTTTTTATTTAAATTTTGTCCCCTCCGAGTCATCAATCCCAGATTTCAAACAAGAACGTCCCCAGTGTCCCCTTTGTCCCCAGCGTCCCCAATGTCCCCCCAAAAAATTATCACGAATATTCACTAAAATATTCCGTTGTCCCTTTCAGGGCTTATGAAATTTTTCGTCTTGTGGGTGAACGGTTACTATAAATTAATAAAATAATTATTTTGATTTAAATCAAAATTTAATTTTTTAAAACACTCAGTGTTCTCTGTGGTTTAAAATAAATTTTTAATTTTTAGAGATTCCTGATTGTTTTTTTGGGTAGAAAATTATGACAAATTTATTGTTCGTCTGCTGCTGATATTGTTGATCTTCTCAGATAAATATTGCCAAAACCATTACATTTTGTTGTCGCCGCGCCAGGAGTACGATGATCACGCGATTGTCCTATACTAGGCCACGCTGCTATCGTCGCTAACTCCGGCATCAACTCTATCAACTGAGACTCAAGCTGCCTCGCTAAAATAAGCGTTACCTCGCTCTTCGACTCAATAATAATAGAACGTACCGTTTTCATCAATCGAACAAGCTGACAACGATTTCTTATCGGATTAACCGGTATCTCCTCCGGCTCCAAAACTAACTCGCCGGCTGAAACCTCCAACACCTCACGCCACCCATACAATTGACTCAACCTCAAATCCGTCGACTCGTTTTCCTGATTCCTCGCCTCAGAAATATCTATCTGTAAATGCTTCGCCACTCTCGAAAGAGATACTCCCTGCTCAATACGTACCGCCGCTATCCGATGAAATTTACTCAATCGAGATATCTCCCGACGAGATAATGGACGATTCCGCCCGCCAACACGTCCGCCAGTCTCAGTCGATAAAACATTATCGCCAGAAACAGTTTCTACAATATTTTCAACGCATTCAACGCTTGCAATATTTTTCGTAACGTTATTTGTTGCGCTGTCAACAACGACGTCCGAAATATCGACGTCCGACATATCGTTGTCTAAATTCCGATTATACGACTCTATCGCGTCGTTTGAATTTTTCGCTTTAGAAATTATCGTCTCAACAATTTTATCCGCGCCGCATCCAATCGGATTTTCTTCAGACCCGCTATCCGTACTCAAAATATCAGAAACGCTAAAACTAGATTCCTGCGCTTCCAATACAGAAACAACATTAGATTCTACATCTTCACTCGCAATGTCCGCCGACAATAAACCAGACTCGCGCAAATCTGACGACTGAATAACATTGACAATAGCCGTAGCTATCAACGCCGTACTCTGTATCGTTGATGGAATAGTTGCAGAAACTGTTAATGGAAAAGGGGGGATTAAATGGCTCATATTTACCTCCAAAGTTGACAATGGTTTAGTCGCGGCAAAAAACCGCTCGTTCAACTTCGGTAATTTATCTTAAATACCAAAATGTTTTTTTTATACGTCTGAATTTTCAATTTATTATAGTTTTGCCGATTGTAATAATCATGTCAAATAAATCAATTACGCTGACAATCTCAAATAAAAATAAAAAAAGATCGCCCTTTTTACCGCTTTAGGTAATTGTCCATCTTGTACAGATAATAGATAATTAATCGCGTCAATACTAAACGAACCAACTTTTCAACAACCGAAATTCATCAGATGAATTTTCGTAACGAATATTTGTGATAATATTTTTCCGTTGCACTTTCAGGGCGAAAGAAGATACTTTTTTCACGTAAACAATTACCAAAATTACCAAAATACTTTAATTCCGAATTTGAAAACCGTGAACGGTTACGAAATTTAACAATCAAACAAACTCCAGTCAATTTAATTATCCACAAATAACGCAGACAAACTCGAAAAAAATTAAACTCCAACTTACGTAATTATCCAGACTAAATTATCAAAAACGAAACTAAAACAACCGCTACTTTTACAAACGAAATTCCCAATACCAAATTTCGAATCCACAAAAAACACGACAAAAATTTCATTGAATAATTAGTTCCCATCAATAAAATGTATGATATTGGAATAATCGGCGCCGGTCCCGCCGGAACAACTTTAGCAAGACTCGTCGCTCAAAAATACAGCGTTTTGTTACTCAATAGCGGACGACAAAAATGTTGCGGAGGTATTCTCGCGCCAGAAGCTCAAAAAATACTCGCACAACTCGACCTAGCACCGCCAAAATCAGTCCTCGCAGACCCGATGCCATTCGCCGTTACCATAATCGACGCCAACTCAAACCTAATAAAACATTACCCTAGACAATACATAAATATCAACCGAAATAACTTCGATCAATGGCTACTGTCAATTTTACCCAACTCAATCGACGTCCGCTCAAACGCAATTTATAAAAATATCGAAACAGAATCATCCAACCAAAACGATTACTTCACTGTCCGCTTCGTCGAAAACGGTCAAAACAAAACCGAAAAAGTTAAATGGCTAGTCGGCGCAGACGGCGGCGCGTCGGCAGTAAGAAATCAATTTTTCAATCCCTGCAAAAAACTAAAAAAATATATCGCCTTTCAAGATTGGCACAATAACAATAACATCGAAATTATACCCAACTCAATCGCGTCAAACATAAATTTTTTTCATAACTACGTCGGAATCTTTGATAACAACTTAACTGACTACTACTGCTGGACTATCCCAAAAGATAAACAACTACTAGTCGGCGGCGCAATTCCAATCACAAACGACGCAAGAGATAAATTTGAAAAACTCAAATCTTATCTCAACTCAATCGGATTAAAAATAAATCAAATCAAAAAGCAAGAATTATGTCTGATCGTTAGACCCTTATCAACGTCGGCAATCAATCTTGGGAAGAATCAAATATTGCTCGTAGGCGAAGCCGCCGGACTAATCAGTCCAACTTCCGCCGAAGGAATCAGTTCCGCACTCGCAAGCGCAAAAGCACTCGCAGACGCTTTCAACAAGAACAAAAATATATTAAACGATTATAAAAAAAATATAAAAAACGTCGTCAACAATATAAAATTAAAGTACCTCAAAAAACCTTTAATGTTCAACCCAGTCCTACGCCGGATCGTAATGAAATCATGCTTAACCGCCTTGAAAAAATAGTTCAAAAAATATAGTCAAAAAAATATAGTCAAAAAATAATTCTACGTCCTGAAAGAGCAATCAGCAAATCGTAGGACAACGCCCTACGTAGAAATTGCCTAGAAAAACAAGCCCAGAAAGAACGAAAGCCGTTTTGTAAAATTTGCCGTCGCCGCGTCAAGGCAACATTTCGTTGAAATTTTACAAAAAATATTTTAAAATTTAACGCTTGCTTTTAATTTGTAAGCTATATTTAAAAATCGTAACCGTTCACGCACAAGAGAAAAATCCTACGCCCTTTCTGGGCTAGGAAATTTTTCTCTTATGCGTGAACAGTTACCATAAATTAATATTGTAGAGACGCAATGCCTTGCGTCTCTATTGTTGGCTTAGCCTAAATTCGATCAAAAGATTTCGATAGAGACGCAAAGCATTGCGTCTCTACATTGGGTTTAGCAATTCAAATCCGAATTTTACAACCTGTGAACGATTACAAAAAAAAACTTATTAGTTTATAAAGATATTTTTTCGCATTAAGATTCGGCGTTAGTCGAAATTTTTGAAATTCGCATAGTTTAGAACCTAACTTGATATTAGGTTTTATATTTGTTGAAAAATTTATTCAAATGAGCGATTCCATTCACATAAAACCAACCGCATTTTCGAGCGATATATTAACAAGTCCGCCTCCGTTGGAGATCGCGCCGTTACTTGTTGACGGCAATAATAATAGTAATAGTAATAGTAATAACGAAGATAAAATTAAGTCGCAACGTTGGTTGTTTACGGCGTTGATGATTGCGTGGTCGATATTTTTTATTTTCGTTGCGGTAGGGTTTTATTTCTGTATTGATAAGATGTACAAGAATCAAGTGCGTACTAGAATTGAATTGGCAGATTCAGTGTTGTCGATATATCGTCGATGGTTTTTCAACATGGGAGGAGTTTACTCGATCAACGCAGAATCAAGCAAATTTATAAACATGCCGCAAAAAGAAATTACTACCGCCGACGGCAAAAAATTATATCTAATCGACGCGGCAACGTTACTGCGAAATACAAACAAAATACAACAACTTATCAACAATGGCGTCTCCGTTAAATTAACTTGTTCTAATCCTGTCAATCCTGAAAACGCCGCCGACGAATGGGAAAAAGCCGCAATTAAAAAATTAGAATCCGGCAAAGTTAAAGACGTCTTTACAATAGATCATTCCAACGCCGGCACGGTAGCGCGTCTGGCGAAACCATTTTTCGTTACGAAAACATGCGTTCAATGTCATCCGAATGACGCGCTCAAAGAAGGCGAAATACACGGTATAATTTCGACGTCGATTAATTCCGATTCGTTAGCTTATTATCGTTTTGTCGTGTTGTGTACGGGATTCATTACGATTACGATAATTTGGCTGAGCGGTTTTGTCTGTTTGACTTATTTACGTCAGCGTGAAGAGCAGCATGTTCAAACTCTTGAATCGTTGGTAACGAAGGAAGCCGCGATTAACAAGTACAGAACTCAACTCGAAGAATTAGTAGCCGAGCGGACGGCAGATTTACGCGAAGCGGTGCAGTCGGTCGAGCTTGCAAACACTGCTAAATCGCAATTTCTCGCTCACATGAGTCATGAAATCCGGACGCCGCTTACGGGCGTTTTGGGTCTAACAAATCTGCTGGCAAACGAGCAACTAACAGATAAACAAGCTGAATACGTCAAGATGATTTGTCTATCCGGCGAGACGCTTTTATCTTTGATCAACGATATACTTGACTTCTCCAAAATCGAAGCGGGCATGTTAGAACTCGACCGCCGCGAATTCGACTTGTTCGACAAAATTGAATCTTTATTCAGTATAATGTCAACGCGGTTTATGGACAAAGAGCTTGAACTTTGTCTTGTTGTTGCGCCCGGCGTGCCGAGAATTGTTATCGGCGACGGCGGACGATTGCTACAGATATTGATCAACTTTGTGGGTAATTCGGTCAAGTTTACGACGAAAGGCGGAGTTAAGATTTCTGTTAAATGCGTCGAGATGCAGAACGAGAATAACGCGTTATTGAAATTTAATATCGCCGACACGGGAATTGGAATTGAGAAAGAGAATTTATCGAAATTATTCAAATCGTATTCGCAGGCGGATTCGACGATAACGTCGCGGTTTGGCGGAACGGGGCTTGGTTTGACAATTTCAAAACATCTTATACGCATGATGGGCGGAGATGTTACGGTAACAAGCGAGTTGGGAGTCGGTACGACTTTTGAGTTTACGCTTTTGCTGAAAATGCCGGATGAACAGATCAAAATGATGTGGGAAAATCCAGTGCCGTCGATTACGTCGATGCGAGATTTGCCCGGAGTTGAAGCCATCCACGTATTGCTTGTAGCGGACAATATAGTGATGAGCGAATCGTTGCGGACACAACTCGGATACTGGAAAATGAAAGTAGATTCAGCTATGACAAAAGAAGAAATTGAGTCAAAATTATATTCGGAAGAGGCGGTTAAGGATCCGATTCAATTGATAATATGGGACGAAGGATTTACGCAACTTGAGATAGTTGATTATATCGGTCGAATACGCGGAACGGAAGAAACGGCGGAGATTCCAGTTGTTTTGCTTGTGATGATGGTTGATAGCATTGACGCGGTGTTGGCGCAGGTGTTAAAAATTATTACGGTGAAGAAACCGTTTTGCGTATCGGCGTTGTATGATGCAATTTTGATAGCGTTATTTAAGAATAGCGTTCAAGGATTTTTCAGTAAGAAGAGTTTTGATAAAAGCGATGCAAAGAACAAATCTCATATTGAGCGTCAATTGAAATTTTTGATTGCTGAGGACAACACGGTTAATCAAGTTGTGATCACGGGAATGTTGCGGGGATGCGGACATGGATGCGAAGTTGTAGCGAATGGTCAATTAGCGGTGGAGAAATTCAAAAGCGGCGAATTGTTTGACATTATTCTGATGGATTGTCAAATGCCGGTGATGGACGGTTATGAAGCAACAAGATTGATAAGAGAATCAGAAATAACGATAGCAACCGCAACTGATCAGAAATTAAAAAGAATACCGATTATTGCATTAACTGCAAACGCAACTGTAGAGGATCGAACCAAATGTATCGACAGCGGAATGGACGACTTCTGCTCAAAACCTGTAAAACAAGAAGTACTATTCTCGTTAGTAAATAAATTACTATCCCTTGTTACGCAGTAGTTGTCTGTCAGTAGGCGATAATAGATCAGGTAGGCGGTAATAGATTAGGTAGGCGGTTGCCTACCTGATCTGGGGTAGCAAGTGCGTAACAAGAGTTATTCAATATTTTTTGCGGCGGATTCGGCTTTTTGTTCTATTATTTGTAGAGATTTTAAGTTGTAATCAGCAATTTTAGCGGCGTACCAATCGTTTTGTTGTTGCGTTTTGATAATCGACTCTTTAATGCGTTCAATTACGACATTGTATCCGTCTAGAACTTTTTGGACGGCGTTAATTTGGTCTTTCATCAGCGCGATTCGTTTATTTTCTAATTCAATTGCAAACTGAACGTCTTTTGTTTCTTTGCTCATTTGAGCGATTGAAATTTTTAGGTCGGCGATATTCTTTAGGAACAATTCTTTTCTCTGATTCAATTTGACATTTCTCAAATATCCTGCTGTCAGGACTACGTCGAAATCGGTTAAATTTCTATCGGCTTTTGTTAGATTTTTTCTCATCTCTTCTTCCGGCACGATTCGATCAATATCTTCTTTTTTGATTCTGTCAAAAATATCATCGTAGCGATCTCTTGGCATTGTAGAATAAATTGCCCATGTAGATTTCATTTTACTTTTTATAAAATTGATCTCGTCTCCTTTTAATTCTGTTGCTGATTTTAATGTAACCGCGTAATTTTTTTCTTTTTTCATTGGCGGTTCGTTAATTGTAAAACGTCCGAGAAACGCGCCGGCGTTGGCGTTGTTACCTTCGTCGAAAACGTAAAAAACTCCGCCTAACTTTTCCGGCGGAATTACTAAATCAGGATTCTCGTTATCAACCGGACTAATAATCTCAACCGAAATTGTAATTAGTTGTAGCGGTTTGAGTTCATTGTCCGGCGTTGAGGGATTATCGTCTCCTAATTGTCTTGGCGGCACCGACACGATATTATTTTCATCAACAGACAAAGGCTTGCAACCAAACCAAGCATTGCCGCGATCCTCTGCCATAACGTCTAATTTGTTAATAAGTTCGCCGACGCTCATCTCGCTAAATTCATGGAACGATTCACGCGGCTTGCCGGAATCGACGCCTTCAAGTACGGATTTTAACTTGTCTTTGTTAGAGTCAATTTGTTTCTGTAATTTTTTAATGCCCGTACTCCACTCGCGGCGAATCAACAATGCTTTACCGCCATAAATCCATGTAAATATTGAAAGCAATATTATCAATACAATAAAAACAGTATTCCAAATTTTCATAATCTCTCCTTATATTCCAAATATTCCAAAAAAAACAAATATTCGGAATAATCGATAAAGTCGTTACAGTTTAACACCGATATTCTATTTAAGGTTGTCAATATGATTTTGTTGCGTGGTTGTAAACTCAATCCGCAACTTGACTCAATAAAGTTACGCAATTTAACAAAATCCACAAACGAAACAAAACATATTTTTATTGTCGGCATTTTTTTTCCAAAAAACAAATATAAGTCGTCTATAAACTTTGATATTTTAAATTGCCGACGCTTTAAATTTCGGTTAGAGCCGTCCGCTTGCCTATCGAAAAGCGTTTTATATCGCCGAATTTATATTACGAATTTGTATAAATTTGATTCGAAAACCGACAATAATTTCGTCAGTTGTTGAAAAATATACAGATTATCAAGTAAGCGAAATTATTCCGCGTGAAATTTATTTTGCAATGATTGAAAAAAAGGATAACTAAAATGGAGATAAATAAAATTGTCAAAACAGCAGATAGCAGTAATAAAATAAACGGAAAAACAAAAAACGGAAGAATTTTTTCTTATCTTAATTTTTGTCTTCTAGCGATTTTATTGTCAGTTGCAGGATTCGGATGCAGTACGATTTCCAAGTGCGATCCTTGTGCGGCGGTTGATAGCGATTCAGGCGGAATCGGTTCGGGCGCGAAATATAATTTGATTTATGATTTGTTCTATAAATCTAGGCAACGCAAGAGTTTTCAAGCGTCCTCTCCGTCGGCAAGTCAGCAGACTCAAACCGACAATTCAAGTTCGAGCAGATTAAAAAGTATTTATGACAAAAATCGTCCAAGCTCAAACGATTCCTCAATTAATTCTTCTACGTCGAGAAATAATAGTAGTACGAAAAAGAGTAAATCGGGTTCGATGTCGTATCTTACTATCCCTCCGCCGCCGGAATCGCCGGAGTAATAAAACGAATAAACGCAAATCACGTTTTAGAATTCGCACAATTTGTATAATTCGCGATAAATAATCAGCGTCTATTCCAAGCTGTTGTCAAGGGGTCTTTTTTGATGTATATTCTGTTTTACTTTTTTAGTAGATCAAATTTTGCGTAACTGTTCGTGAAATATTTTGTAATATATCGGCGGAAATTTGTTTTATATCTTGAGTCTTTAATCCTAGATTTTAAGTTAGGTCGTTCCTGAAGTCCTTTTTTGTCCTATAAGTCCATTAAAAAAATAACAATTCAGTCGATAACAATTATCGATCAATGGACGCCTACTGAAAGTTACAACAACAACAACAACAACAACTATTCCCTGATATATTAAAACGATTTTTGTAACCTTTCACGGTTTTTTAAACACGGATAATATCGGATTTTTTGGTGAATACGGATAATCGCGGAAAATGGAAATGACGCCTTTGTGTTGTAAAAGTCAATAATTTAAATGTGATAAAGAGGGAAGTGAAAAATTATAATCCTAACTAACTAACTAACTAACTAACTAACTAAATAAATAAATAAATAAATAATTGACTAGACAAATCAACTATAACTAAATAAACCTAAATAAATTTATGAATATTAAAATCGTCATTTGCATTTTACGCGATTATCCGTATTCACCAAAAAAATCTGTTATTATCCGTGTTTAAAAATTCCCCTATTATCCGTGTTTAAAACCGTGAACGGTTACCGATTTTTAAACTAACCGCACTTGAAATTTCGGTTCGAGTTTTAAAGAAAGCTTTTACGACGCCGAAATTTGTTGTACAAGTTGTATAGAATTTTATGAAGTGTCAAAAATGCAATAAG
>JAITAZ010000480.1 GCA_031283825.1 Planctomycetaceae bacterium
TTAAATTCGGAATTCGGAATTCGGAATTAAAAATACGGAAAAAATAATTTTAACCGCATAGCGGTTTTCCAAAATAGCGATGGGTAAAAATTCGTAGAATTTTCACCCGTCGAAAAAAAAATTACCTGTGATAACGTTTCGCTACACTGCCGGTTATTCACATGTCGCCCCATGCGGGGCTATAATAAAATTTCATTTATTTATTACGAAATTGTTACAGTTCACAATTTTAAAATTATGAATTATGAATTTAAAAACGTGAACGATTACAAAATTTTATTATGAACATTATTTATAATTTACCGAAATTTCCTGTGAGGTCTGCGATTAGTCATAAGGGCGATTATGGGGTTATTGTTGGAGTTGGCGGATCGCGTGGGATGTCAGGATCGATTTCGCTTGCGGGGCGTGCGGGATTGCTTGTTGGGGCTGGGTTATCTAGGCTTGCGGTGCCTTCGGTAATACTTGAAACGGTTGCTGGATTTTATCCTGATTACACTACGATTCCATTGTCTTGTGATTGTGAAGGAAAGATTTCGTTTGATGCAATTGATAAGATACTAGAAGTTGCCGAGTCTGCAACGTCGTTGTTTATTGGGACGGGTCTTGGTCGTTCTGATTGGTTGGATAAACTTGTGCCGGACATTTTGCAACGTCTTGATGATTATGGTCGTATTAGAGGTATAGTTGTTGACGCTGATGCGCTTAATGCGTTGTGCGGACAAATTCCGACTTTCAGAAATAAAAAGGTTATATTTACGCCTCATGAGGGCGAGTTTAATAGATTGCTTCAGCATACTGAATTAGGCGTAGTGCCGGACGAGTATGATTTGGCGAGTAGAATTAACATTACAAAAATATTTGCAGAGCGATATAATTTAATAATGGTTCTCAAAGGCAGCGTTACGATTGTTACGGATGGCGAAGAGGTTTTTATAAATGACAAAAGCGGCAATCCGGGCATGGCGACCGGCGGCAGTGGAGACATATTGACGGGCATGACGTCAGGTTTGATAGCACGAGGTTTTAGCGTTTTTGATGCAGCCAAATTAGGCGTATATTTACATGGAGTATCTGGAGATATTGCCGCCAAAAAATACGGAGTAGAATCTGTAATTGCAACCTACATTTTAGAATCGATTCCAAAAGCAATTATCAATTATACTTTGAACGATAACAACATTGCGTCCCAACGAGACGCGAATTTGATAAAATTTGAGTTTTAGAAATTCTTTCAAATTGATCTTGAACAATTTATTCAAAATTGTTACTATCCGCAATACAGACATCCGCGATCTAGTAAATTGTCATATACGAATCGTACTATTATTGTATTGCCCCGCATGGACGACATTATAAATTACTCATGTTACGCAGTATTTGTCCGTCAGTAGGCGGTAATTGATCAGATAGGCGTTAATAGATCAGGTAGGCGACCGTAGGTTCGCAACCTTTCGCCGAAAGGTCGCGTTGCCGAAGGCAACGATAAAATGGATTCGACAATAATTAAAATCATTTCAGATTTACAGTCGGCTAACGCCGACGCGACCTTTCGGCGAAAGGTCGCCTACCTGAGTCGGCGGTTGCCTACCTGATCTGGGGTAGCAAGTGCGTAACATGAGTTATTAAAAATATTCTCCTAACATTACAACTCAAAACTCCCTTTTAATTCGCTTGTGCGGATTACTTGACGGAATTTTTATCGAAGTTACAATTTGACCCGCTTTTCAAAAATAGAATTTTGAATTTCGAAATTCTTATTTTGTATTTTTTGTAACGAAAATTAAAAAACAAACCCGCATTTTAAAATTATGGCTTCAATACCCAAAACTAAAAAAATTGAAATGCTTCAAAAGGCATTACATCGTCGTTATAAATGGCAATCCGAATTGCCTGAACGAACTGTTCTTGAACATCTTGTTTATTCGGCGTTGCTTGAAAACGCGCCTACAGAGGCGGCATCTACAGCTTATGAAATACTCGAAAGTTACTTTATCGATTGGAACGAAGTAAGAGTAACAACCACTCAAGAACTCGCCGAAATAATAACAGTTTTGCCCGATCCTACCGCCGCCGCCGAACGCGTGCGAAAAGCTCTACGCGGCGTATTCGAAAAAACATATATGTTCGACCTCGAAGAACTTCGCAAAAAAGGTAAAAGTCTATCGCAAGCAATCGCATTTCTAAAATCACTCGGAACATTAAGCCAATTCATGGCAGATTACGTTACGCAATTCGCACTCGGAGGACACGTTATTCCTCTCGACGAATCCGCAATGAGACTGTTCCGAATGCTCGACTTGACCCAAGTTAATAAAGAAAAAACCGAAGAATCCGTACCGGGAATCGAACGCGCCGTGCCAAAGAAAAACGGAGTCATTTTCACAATGGAATTACATAATTTCGCCTACTCGCTACGATCCGCATTAGACGCAAACCGAAACGCCGCCGAATTTTTGTCTGTCTTAAAAAATATCGACCCTAAAGCTCCATCAAGAGATTACACTCCGCCAGCCCTAACTATCCCAAAACCGCAGCCAAAAGAAAAAATAATCATCCCGCCGCAAGTTACCATTCCTTTCGGCGTTGCGGACGACGACGATTTCGACGACGAACATAACGGCTCAGAAGTCGAATTTTTGCCAAACGAATTAAACGATCCGCAAGATAACTCTTTAGATTATTTCAATCCCAAAAAAAATAACGCAAATCCAAAACCAAAAAAAGAATCAACTCAAGATAAAAATCAAAACAAAAAAAACTCGCCCAATTTAATTACGCCAACCGCAACCGTAATAGCACCGGCAACCGTAACGTCAACGGCATCGTTGTCATCGTCGTCAACTAATTCGGCGGCGCAACAAATTTCGTTACCAAAAAACGAAATCGCTAAATCCCAAAATAAAAATCCTGAACCGCAAAAATCAAACGAATCCGCAAATAAAAACACAGGAATAAAAAAAGACGATCAAAATAAAATTTCTCAAACGACAAAAAATAATAATGTCAATAAAAATATAAAACCAACCCAAAACTCCGCCGATAACACGACAAAACAAACAACACAAAAAAATATTTCAACAAAAAATATCGTTACAAAAAATAATCCAAAACTCGAACAGAAAAAATCGGCAATCGTAAAAAATCCAAAAATAGAACTCAAACAAAACGTTAAATCAGACGTTGCAAAACTCAATAAAAATAAACTCAAAAACGCCGATAAAAAAAGTTCAACTCAACCCGCAAAAAAATTAGACAATAAAAAACAACAAGTAAGCAAATCAATAACAAAATCAAAAAAACAAGACGATAAAAAAATTAAAAATAATAACAAAAAAATCATTAACGTCGTTTCAAAAGAAAGTAAATCCGTAACAAAACAACTACAAAAGAAACGTCCGAAATAAATCTAAATCTAAATTAAAATTGTAATCGCAAAAAGCAACTATAATTTACGCAAGATAATCGGAGAAAAATTATATGTCTGGACATTCGCATTGGGCAGGAATTAAACACAAAAAAGCGCTCGTTGACGCTAAACGCGGCAAACTTTGGAGCAAACTTGCAAAGGCAATAATTATCGCCGCAAAGCTGGGCGGCGGCGATCCCGACGCTAATATAAGATTAAGAGCTGCAATCGACGAGGCAAAGGCAGTCAGTTTGCCCAAAGAAAATATTGCCCGCGCAATTAAACGCGGCACAGGCGAACTCGGAGGAGAACAACTCGACGAACTCGTTTACGAAGGCTACGGACCCGGAGGAGTTGCAATACTCGCCGAAGCTGTTACAGATAACAGAAATAGAACCGCGCCGGAAATAAGAAAAATCTTTGAAGTGTGCGGCGGCAAATTAGGATCAACCGGATGCGTCGCGTGGAATTTTGAGAAAAAGGGATTGTTCATTATTCCAAAAGGCAATTTAACGGAAGAAGTTGTCATGGAAATCGCTCTTGACGCAGGAGCTGACGACGTTGCTGAAATAGAAGATTCTTTCGAAATAACGTGTAATCCGTCAGCGTATGATTCTGTCTCGAAGGCGTTGGCGAATGCGAAAATCGAACCGGAAGAATCTCAATTAAGTTTAATTCCCAAAGATACGGCAGAAATAAACGACATTGATACTGCGTCTAAAATAATCAAACTAATGGAACTGCTAGACGATCACGACGACGTTCAAAAGGTCTCGTCAAATTTCAGCATACCGGATGAAATTATGAATCAAATAAATTGATTGAGTAAATTTTGTAACTATAAATATTCTGTTTGCGTTAAAGATATTGATCGCGTTTAAGATGGCGTCGCCCCCCTTTGACAAAAATTGTTGTTTGGTTACAATTCCCCGCGAGTAATTTAACGCTTTTCGGACAGATAGAAGGAAGACCCGACAATGGAAGACTATGAACCTGGTCAGGTGGGAAACTAAGCAGCCATAAGTAGCAACTTTCATGTGTTTGGGTCTTCTTTCCGTCTGTCCGATTTTCTTTTTAAAAACGTTAAAGGGAACTTCTTTTTATTAACCACAGAGAACACAGAGTTCACAGAGAGAATATTTTTTAAAAATTAAATTAAATTTTGATTTAATTCTACTGTATGGTTTTTTCTTAATCTATTTTTTTATAGTTGTTTGTGATTACGTTTTTGGCTTTTTTGTGCGATTTGGCGTGCTTTTTGTGATCAGGTTATCCATTGAGTTGAACGAAAGCAGGCATACTCATCTTGAGTACAATTTTTTAATCGCTCATCCACCAACTAGGGTGTGTAAAATTGATTTCAAAATCTTTTGTGAAACTATAAATTCAAAATCCGTAACATACTTTTTATACGTCAGTTATGCAAACAATCGACACAAAATACTAGATAAAAACGCT
>JAITAZ010000538.1 GCA_031283825.1 Planctomycetaceae bacterium
CACTGTAATTCGTACCGTCATAACTTATCTCTAGTTTTATTCGCCGCAAAATATGATCCTCACTGATTAGAATGTGTTGTTGCATTTTAAAATGACAGAAAAAACACATCGTTTGAAATCGGAGATTCTTGAGTCTTTTCAAACAGATTTAAAACAACAATGTCCCTTCTGTCCCTTCTGTCCCTAATATTTCTTGTCTCTTAAAAAATTAGGTAACCGTTCACGGTTTTAAACACGGATAATAGGGGAATTTTTAAACGCGGATAATACGGATTTGACGGATAATCGCGGAAAATGGAAATGACGCCGTTGTGGTGTAAAAGTCAATAATTTAAATGTGATAAAGATGGAAGTGAAAAATTATAATCCTAACTAACTAAATAAATAATTGACTAGACAAATCAACTAACTAAATAAACCTAAATAAATAAATTTATGAATATTAAAATCGCCATTTGCATTTTCCGCGATTATCCGTCCTATCAGATATTATCCGCGTTTAAAAATTCCCCTATTATCCGTGTTTAAAACCGTGAACGGTTACTAATTTAGTAATATATCAGCGAAATTTTTTAAACGCGGATAATAGGGGAATTTTTAAACGCGGATAATACGGATTTGACGGATAATCGCGGAAAATGGCAATGACGATTTTAATGTCAATAAAATTATATTATTTATTTAGGTTTATTTATTATTAAATAAAATATTAATTATTAATTATTGAGTTAGTCTTTAATAATTTCTTCCATCCCCCCCTTTATCCCTTTAAAATTATTGATTTCTACCATACAAAGGCATCATTTGCATTCTCCGCAGATATCCGTCAAATCCGTATTATCCGCGTTTAAAATTCCCCGTATTATCAGTGTTTGTTTTTTAATAAGGTAAAAATAAGGTTTGTCTTTCATCGCCTTGATAATTACAAAAACAATTATTCCACTGATATATTACGTTTTGTTAAATTCTCCCCTTATTGACATGCTTCAAATTTTTTGATACCGTTACGATCACAATTAATATATGCGGCAATTTGTAAATTTTTGTAACGATATTTCCGCTCCAACTACGCGAATGTAAAATCGTAACCGTCAATCGTAACCGTCGATTATTTGTAACAATTCACAGTTTTTTAAAAAACCATATTATTTTTTTGGGTTACCGCTCACGTTCAAAAGAAAAAAAATCCTACTCCATTTCAGGGCTTAGGAAATTTTTCTCTTGCACGTGAACGGTTACGATTATTTTTTATGTCTTTTATTACGTTTTCGTTTTTTCTTGGCGGCGTTATTTTAGCTTTTGTGCCGGTTGCGCTGCATCTTTTGATGCGAGGCAAACCTAAGCGTTTAGAATTTCCGGCTCTAATTTTTGTCAAAAGAAATCTTGAGGTAAATCGTCGTAGTTTTCGATTGAAACATATTTTTTTGTTGCTTCTTCGCATTGCATTGATTGTGTTGTTTGGTTTAGCGTTATCTCGACCTTCGTTGAAATATGTCGATTGGTTGACATGGTTGCCGCGAATTTTTTCTGATTCAAATTCTTCCTCCAACGTTCAAAGCAAAACTCCGAATTTTCGTAACGATAATAGTTGGATCGAACTAGGAACTCAAGACGCTCCTGTCGCTGCGGCTATTGTTGTCGATTCTTCTTTGCGAATGAATTACGTTGCCGAGAATCAAACTAGACTTGAAGTCGCAAAACAGTTTGCTCAGTGGATTCTAAAACGTATCCCTTCTAAAAGCGAAATAGCTGCGCTTTCAACAGCTCGCGAATCGGCGGTTTTTCAAATCGACATGCTCGCGGCGAAAGATAAAATCGAACGTATTCAAACCGCACAATCAGGACGCGCCATTACTGACGTTACCGCCGACGCTATAAATTTACTCGCCGGAAGTAAAAACAAACAACGCGAATTATACGTCATAACCGATTTGTCCGAAGCAGGTTGGAAAGACAATCTCGCTGATACATTGCATAAACTCGTATCAAATTTACAAGGACAAAAAATTCAAAATAATTCGAATCAAGAATCCAACTCCAACTCTAATCCTGACTCTGAATCTGATAAAAATAAAAACAACGAAACGACAACTTCTAAACGCCAGTCAATTTTTGCAGACGATAAATGGTTGGAAATTTTTATTATCGATGTCGGAGTTTTATCGCCGGTAGATTCGGCAATTGTGAATCTACGGGCATCGCCGCAAGTTGCGTCGCCGGATTCGTCGGTTGAAATTGAAACGGAAATCTCTAATATCGGTCAAGAAACGACTCGCACAATCGATCTGATTCTATTAGACGAATCAGGCGGCGAGATAATAAAAGAGACCAAAACGGCAATTTTTCCAGCAGGCGAATCTCGGAGGACTATTTCTTTTTCGACAACTGGTTTTAGCGTTGGAGTTCATCAGGGCAAGGTTCAATTTACGGTTTCAGATACGCTTGAATTTGACGACAAAATGTATTTTACAATTCAAGTTCTGCCGCCGTCTCGAATTATGATCGCGTCTGAAACGCCGGTGCGTGAAACTTCGCTTTTTTTGAGACAGGCTTTAATGACGATTCCGTTTGACGTCGAGACGATTTCGTTTTCGGAGTTAGCTCGCAAAACGTCGAGTGAGTTGAATCAATTTAAGTCATTGATGCTGCTTGACCCGCCGCCGTTAGATGCCGTTATCTGGAAAAAATTAGCCGATTTCGTTTCGGAAGGCGGCGGCGCAGGAATTTTTTTAGGCGCGAATGCTACGCTTGTTTCGTTTAATGATCCGACGGCTTATGAGATTCTTGGTGCTAAATTGGTTCGACATGCGCGAAGTCCAGACGACGGACTTTGGCTTTTGCCGTCAAACAAATCGACGCCGATTTTAACTCCGTTTAAACAGTACGGCGAAATTGATCAATTCCCTTGGGACATGCAGATGGCATTTAGATATTGGGAGTTGGAAGATTTGTCATCGCGGGTTGACGTAGCGTTATCGTTTACTGACGAGCGACCTGCGATTTTAACTCAAACGCTAGGACACGGCAGAACGGCAACGATTACTACGCCAATTTCAGAAACAAACAAAGTAACGAATAGATGGAATATACTACCGACTAACGACGCGTCGTGGATGTTTGTAATGTTGATGGAAGGAATAGCGAAATTTTTAACAGGGGCGGCAGAACAAAGATTTATTTTCAACGTTGGCGAGTCGATTATTATTCGTCCGACATTAGAAAAGATGCCGGAAACAGCGCTATTGGGAACGCCGGACGGAAGATCGATTCGACTTACGCCGAATGTTGCAAAAAAGGAAATAAGCATTCCGCCGGTTATTGAATCAGGAAATTTCCGAATACGTTCTGGCGGTTTACAAGGATCGCTTAACGCAGGATTCAGCGTAAATTACAACGGCGAAGAAACTATGTTGCGGAAAATCGATAAAACTCAACTTGATCGTTTTTTCGGCGAGAATAATTATCATCTTGTACGCACGCCGGAAGAAATCATTCAGAAAACGTCGCGCCGAAGAGTAGGAATAGAGCTGTACTCGATTATTCTTTTGATGCTAGTAATAATTTTCGTAACAGAATATATTTTCGCCAGCCGATTCAGAGAAAAATGGATAAAAAAATAATATGGCGGTTTTTAAAGCCAAAGATAATTTTTTGGGAAGACAAATTTTTGGGGGGACAAAGGGGACACTGGAGACTTTGGGGACAGAGGGGACATTCTTGTTTAAAATCTGAGGTTAAAGACTCATGGGAGATAAAACTGAAAAAAATCTTTCTTTTTAAAAGTTGTTGTCTTCAGTTGAGTCGTTTAAGTCCTATTTGTTCCCGTTCAAGGTAAACATCTAAATTAGCTTTATCTTTTCCAATCGATAATTTCCAATTCAACGTTATTACTGAAAGAGCTAATATGGACTTTGAACGCTATGTCTAGGGTTTGGTCGTAAGGTTTCATTTCTTCGATCCATTCTGGTTTTGAGAAGGCAACTCCTCTTAACTTTACTCCGTTTTGAATGAAATCTGCGGCGAAATGTTTTTTGTTTTCGTCTTTGCCCATCAATTTTAGATTATTTACGTAAACGTTTCTTGTTGAAAAAATTGGTTTTGAATTGCCGTTTCCGAAAGGCGAAAGTTTCGTTAATTGTTCAACTGTTTGTCTTGTAAACGCGCCTAACGGAAATTCTCCATCGATAAAAATTTCTGCTATTCTTTCATCTTTATCTATATTTGCGTCAACGTAATCGCATAATGTTGCTCTGAATCCGTCGATTTTTTTTCGTTCTATAGTAATTCCAGCCGCACTTGCATGACCTCCAAAATGCAACAAAAACTCGCTGCATGATTTTATCGCTTCATACAAATCAAACCCCTCGACTCCTCGCGCCGAACCTACGGCGTCCGAATTAACTCCGCCCATCTTCGACGAACTAAATATAACCGTCGGTTTATGATACTTGTCAACTAAACGCGAAGCAACAATTCCAATAACTCCTTTGTGCCAATCCTCACCATCCAGAACCAGCGCCGTGTCCGATTCATACGAGTTTTCAATTATCTGTTGTTCCGCCGATTTCAAAATATCGCGTTCCAACTTCTTCCGCGATTCGTTTAAGCCGTCGATATATCGAACCAATTCTGTTGCTCGCGTTTCGTCGTTTGTCATTAACAACTCTACGGCTAACATTGCTTGACCTAATCTTCCGGCGGCATTCAATCGCGGAACTAACTGGAATGCGGTAAATTCAGAATTTAACTCCGACTTGCCAACCTGAAAATTTGAAATCGTCAGCAATTTCCGCAAACCAATCGACGTTGTCGGCAACGTGAGATATTGCAAACCTGAACGCACAATCGCACGATTCTCGTCAATCAAACGAACATGATCCGCAACCGTACCCAACGCCGCAAGACCAACCATCTCGATCAACTTGTTACGAAATTTATCCGACACCTTGCTGCCGGGACCTTCCGCCGCCAATTGACAAACTCCCCACGCAACTTTCAACGCAACCGCCGCCCCGCAAAGTTCGGTAAACGGATAACA
>JAITAZ010000577.1 GCA_031283825.1 Planctomycetaceae bacterium
ACCTAAATAAATAATATAATTTTATTGATATTAAAATCGTCATTTCCATTCTCCGCGAATATCCGTTGAATCCGTATTATCCGCGTTTAAAAATTCCCCTAATTATCCGCGTTTAAAAAATTCCACTGATATATTACAAAAAATAAAACTCGCAGCAAGTGCTTAACATGAGTTACGAAATAATCACGTTCTACGCAACCTTCTTGCAGATGCGCTGTACCTCTTGTAAAATGCTACGAGATTTTTGTAGAACTCTACGAAACTTTCTAGAAACGCTACGAGACTTCGACAAGAAACCTTTTCCTTATAGACACAATGTCGGTAGAAAACTTACAATCTCCTTAATTAATTTTATTACAATGTCAAAGAGTACATCTAAGCAATCGCGGTGGCATGCTTCGCAGGAATCAGACGAGTTGGTGTTTGCTGTTTGTGACCGTTACTTTCAACAACTGGGTTTGAGTTCACAGTCCGACGACGGCGAGAAACGTCAACGCGGCGCAGCGTCCGCAGTCGCAGAATGGGTCAGACGAGTGAAAAATCGACGCGATATCACCCGCGAAAAAATTTATCCAATTTTTTGGGAAGCCTGCAATCGCGGATTCTTATTACTTCAGCCGCCAACAGAAAAAAAATTAACCCAAAAATTACACGACGTATTTCATCTTGAAGATCATCCCTCCGGCGAAATCATAGTTGTCAATGCCAACGGCGAATCTGCCGCCAAACACGTAACCTCGACCGCCGCCGATTTAATTGTCAAATTGATAGAAGACATCGGCGCGGCAAAACTCAAAAAATATCCCAAAGACCGCAATAAACAAGCAGTGCATCTCGGAATGGGCGCAGGTTACGCGGCAATGCTCGTCGCCCAAAGATTAGCTTTGAAAGTTAAGTCTGGCGATTCTGTTCCGCAATTAGTTCTACACGCGATCTCAACCGGAGGTTTTCTACCAAATGAACCGCACAAAGCACCCTCGACTTATTTCACGTATTTCGATCCTCATTTGACAAACGTTAAATTTGTCGCGCTATTTTCAGAGACGGTTGTCGGACGCGAAGATTACGAAAAAATGAAATTGAATCCGGGCATTAAAAGCTCTTTTGACAAACGCGATGAGATTGATATTATAGTAACGTCTCTTGCGGCGGCGGATCACGAACACGGACTTTTAGGACGATACTTGAAATATCTAATAGACGAAGGTTTGGTCGAGAAAGGATTACTAGACAAAATGTTCGCGGAAGGTTGGATCGGCGATGTGCAATTCAGACCATATTCTGAAAACGCGCCGCTGCCAAACGATGTTTGTCCAGTTAGAGCTGTAACGCTTTTCGAACTCGACGAACTCGTAAATATGGCAAGAGACGACAACGGAAAATACGTAGTACTTGTAGCTGGTCCATGCGGAGAATGCGGAGAATCAAAAAAACACGCGCTATTGCCGTTAATAAAAAACGAAAATTTAAGACTATGGACACACCTAGTAACAGACGTAAAAACAGCAAGAGAATTACTAGGAATGGAAAATTAAATTGCTTACGATACCCGCGCAAGAACGACATTATGAATTATTGTTACAAAAAAGAAAACATCATAATTGCAACTACACAACGTGTATGATTGCCGATAGTATAGAAATTCTCAATTATTATTAAAAAAATTTGGAGATTAAAAAAATGGACTCGATGAAAATTTATATTTCGGGTAAATATTTTAGCAGGTCGGAGGCGAAAGTTAGCGTATTCGATCATGGATTTTTGTATGGCGATGGAGTATTTGAAGGGATACGAACTTATGACGGAAAAGTATTTAGATTGAGAGATCATATTGAGCGTTTGTGGGAATCGGCAAAAGGAATCGCGCTAGAGATTCCAATTGACGAGAAAGAGATGGAACGAGCGATCCATGACACGCTTGCGATCAATAATATCAAGGACGGATATATTCGGTTGATAGTAACGCGGGGCGAGGGAACGCTTGGACTTGATCATTATCTTTGTCATGATTCTCAGGTGATAATTATTGCCGACAAACTCGCGCTTTATCCGAGAGAGCTTTATGAAAATGGACTTGAGATTGTTACGGCTTCGACGATTCGAGTTAATCCGTCGATGTTGAGTCCTCAGGTTAAGTCGATGAATTATTTGAACAATATTTTAGCGAAGATCGAGGCTTACAAGGCGGGTTGTGCGGAGGTTTTGATGTTAAATTCGAGGGGCGAAGTTGCGGAGTGTTCTGGGGACAATATTTTTATTTACAAGCGAGAAACGTTACAAACTCCTCCGGCGGAGGCGGGAATACTTGAGGGAATTACAAGGAGAGTCGTAATTGAAATCGCAAATGAAATAGGTCTGAAAGTAAAAGAATCGCCGATGACAAGACACGACGTCTTTACTGCCAACGAATGTTTTTTAACCGGCAGTGCTGCCGAGTTAATACCAGTAGTAAAACTAGACAACAGAACAATAGGAAACGGCAAACCCGGAGAAATCACCAAAAAACTACTAGCTCTATTCCAAAAAGAAACAAAGAAATAACGTAACCGTTCACGGTTTTTTAAATCATAATTCATAATTTAAAAATCATGAACGGTTATAATTTTTTTAAATTCGTTCAGTTAATATTAGGGCGTTGAATTTACATTTGCTAATGCAATCTCTACAAGCAGTACATTTATCAGGATATTTTACGACTGCATGTATTCCTGCCGTATTCTCTAATTTCTCTAATACTCGGCGTGAGCATCTTTTGATACATCGTCCGCATCCGGTGCAATTACT
>JAITAZ010000619.1 GCA_031283825.1 Planctomycetaceae bacterium
CGGTTACTTTTAAACAATTGTTAGGAAAAATTTATAGGTTGAAAATGAGGTTTGTAAAAAATAAACCTAATATCTGTACAAAAATTCAACTGAATGATTATGGGGAACTTCTAAAAACCCCATATAAAATTTATTTTTATTAGGATCGCGGTCGTCTCGACCGCATATTTAGGCGTTTGTCATGCAGGCGGGATGCCCGCGTTCCTAATAAAATTAGTTTTTAAAAATTCCCTTTAATAAATTTAAATTATGTTTTGATTAAAATTAAAATTTTCTCTGTGTTCTTTGTGAAATCTCTGGTTAAAAATGTATTTTTAGAGATTCCCGAAAGAAATATTACAAAAAATTTCGTCGAAATATTGGCTTTTTTTAATTTTTTTTTAGAAACATTTCGATATTCGGCTTCAATTCGACAAAGGCGCTATTGACAAGATTCAGAGATTGTGTACTATTTGCAAACTTCAATTCGAGGAATGAAAAAAAATCACTAAGAATTGAATCACGATCTTTTCAAAAAAACAAAAACAAAAAATAATCAAATCGCTAGCCAATACAACAACAGATCCCACCGCATCGAAATGTATATCAAAAGTGTGAACAGTTTAAAATATTCTTGTATCACACAATCAAAAATTAAATTGCTTTATATTTTCCACGCCATATCAAGACGCATTTCCTTTCTTTGCTCTGTCAAATTAACGGAACGCAATTTTGCTAATTTTATATTTCCTCAAACTTTACTTCAATCTACAAATTTATTTTTTATTTGATCGCATTGCTACTTCAGTATTAAAACTGTATCAAAAAGACGTCAATAAGGACAACTAATTTCTTATTGTAAATAAAAAACCAAATGTCCGAACCCTCGCCAAACAAAATAAAATATATTTTTTATCAAGAAAAAATCGAAAGATAACCGACAAAAACGCTGATAATAAAAATACCAAAAATGAGATTTCAACCAAATATCAAACACACATCGCCCATTACGCTCTTAAACAGAAATTGAAAAACTTCAAAGAAAATTCACCCTTATACGCTAAATTGTAAAATTTTATCCAATCATAAATTTTCGAAAACAATTAATTGTCTGCAAGCTCTTCAAAGTTCCTTTTTAACAAACGGAATCAATCGCGTTAGTAAATAATCGTTTGCTCGACGAAATTTTCATAACGCTAAAAATTTTTTTATTAGTCCCGACAATATCGAAATTCGCGTCGTAAAAAAAGGCAAATTTTTTAATCAAAAGCGAAATTCCTCCGATATTTTCAGATTTTTTATACGAACAATTAAAATGAATCGACACCAATGAAATTGTTACAACTCAACCGACAACAACGAAGCATTTTTTTCAAACGTGTTTTTTTAACCCCCAATAATAAATTGATAAAAACAAATCAAAATCGCCTAAAATTTCAGGTCGATAAAACCAGAGATTAAACGTTTTTTTGATTCGCGTTTTCAATTTTTATTTTTTAACTTATCGTAAGTTTTTTGGCTGATTCGTTTCCTTGTTGGAAACGGGTCGTAAATTTAACTGTGTTGCCCCATTTTTCTTTAAGAATTTTTACGGGGTCAGATTTTAACTTGTGTATGTTTGCTACCGTATCAGTACGACTTTTTTATTCGCCGACCTTTGTATTTTCGGTAAATTGCGCCGTTTTGCCTTTGCCGGTATTAACGTTTTCGCAATGCCGAATTTTACAAAAATTGCGTCAAATCAAGTCTAACTACCGACACGGTACTCTTAAACCGCTCGCGTCTGAATTTTCGATAAAAACCGACAACTTGCCTAACGGAAAGATTACTTGTCAGCTTTTCAATCGCCTAATTCATCACGCGAGCTGTATAAACATCGCCAACAAGGTGTTTCTAAATGCAAAAGAAAATATCCAATGATAATCGTCGAAATCATAACAACAACAATAACAACAATAACCGCTTCCGACAAACAGGAACAGGTCGCTCCAGACCCGCACCTAATATCGGAGTAGTCGGCACGTTAGCGAAATACGACGATATTAAAGCAAAACAAGGCATAGAAGACTCCGAAGGCTTCTACGAAGTAAGCGGAGCTTTGGAGCTACATCCGAACGGTTACGGATTTCTCCGCCTTCCCAGCAACGATTACGCCCGCATAATCACGGATCCATTCGTTCCGGGCAGCATGATCGAAAAATACGGCTTCCGCGAAGGCGTAATGATCAAAGGCATAATCCAACCCGGGACGAAATCACAAGGTCCGCGAGTTCGCGAACTTATAGACGTTGACGGAATGCAGCCGGACGATTACCCGTCAATTAAACAATTCGACGAACAAACGCCAATCAATCCCGAAGAATGGCTTCGTCTCGAAACCGGTCCACAACCATTGACCACTCGCGTCATGGATATATTAACGCCGCTTGGCAAAGGTCAGCGCTCGTTAATAGTCGCGCCGCCGCGCAGCGGTAAAACCGTCTTGCTGCATCATATTAGTCAGGCGATAGTTAAAAATCATCCGGGAATTAAAGTCATTATCCTGCTAATCGACGAAAGACCGGAAGAAGTAACCGATTTCAGACGCGCCGTAAACGCTGAAGTTGTCGCAAGCAGTTTAGATCGGGAAATTGAATCTCATGTCCGCTTGGCACAACTCGTAATCGAACGCTGCCGACGCTTGGCAGAAATGGGTAAAGACGTTTTTCTTCTACTCGATTCTATAACGCGATTAGCTCGCGCTTTCAACAAATGGGTCGGAAATACCGGACGCACAATGTCCGGCGGCGTCGATATTAAAGCAATGGATATTCCAAAAAAATTATTCGCTACAGCAAGAGCTTTCGAAGAAGGCGGATCGCTAACTATCGTCGGCACCGCGTTAATCGAAACAGGAAGCAGAATGGACGATTTAATTTTCCAAGAATTTAAAGGTACCGGAAATATGGAACTCGTACTCGACCGAAAATTAGCAGAAAGACGAATTTGGCCCGCTATCGACATCGGTCAATCCGGCACAAGACGAGAAGAAAAATTACTGCCGCCAGAAAGCTTACACGCCGCAACGCTAATTCGAAGAGGTCTATCCTCAAGAAATCCAAGCGAAGCAATGGAAACACTGACGACTAAATTATCAAAATTCAACTCCAACGCCGAATTTTTCTACCAGTTCATAAAAGGACCACAAGCAAGATTAGACTAATGGGAATTTCTAAAAACTAAAATTTTTATTAACCACAAAGAATACAAAATTCGCCAGATGATAAGTAACAATTCAGTTGATAGTAATCCCTGATCAGGTAGGCGACCTTTCCCCGAAAGATCGACTACCTGATCGGCGATTGTTCACGATCAATGGTTGCCTACTGAACCGTTACCAAGTTTCGCAGACCTGATACGTAATCAGCGTTTGATTTTTTGGACGACAAATTCGAATGATTTTTGAGAATTTGTTTGTCTTTTTTACGAGTAACATTTCATCAGAAAATAGGAGATTAGAAAAATGATTTACAAACGTTTGTCATTGTTTAATTTTTTTGCGTTGTTTGTTTTTGCGATATTTATTGCTTTGAACTCAGCGTATTCGCAGAGCGTTAATCCTAGCGGCAACAATGCGTTTGTTCCGGTAACTTATGGAGGTTCGGTGCTTGGCGGCGTTGAAATTGACGTTCAAGGAATTTGTGCGATTGCGCCGCGAAATGCAATGGATAATTTCAGTAAAGACATGCGTAGAACGTTTGAAAAAATTCCTGAGGATTTATCTCAACAGGTTTCTATTCGCAAGATTTCTTTGAAAAAAATCAATCAAGCAATTCAACAGACACTTGACGACGGCGATTTTTTACCGGATACGGTTCGTTATCTTGGCGGTTTGACGGCAATAAATTATGTCGTGTTATTGCCGGAGGAGCAAGATATTTTACTTGTAGGACCGTCGGAAGGTTGGAAGATAGACGCGTCGGGTCATGTTGTTGGTAATATTACGGGTCGTCCGATATTGCGTCTTGAGGATTTGGTAATTCTTTTTAGGACGTGGCATAACAAGGACGTCCATTCGACGATAACGTGTTCAATTGATCCGACGCCTGAATCTATTGCGCGGATGAATGCAGTTAAAAACAAATACGGCGTTCCGTCTAAGCAAAATGCGGTAGCGTATGCAAATGATTTAGAAAAAGCGGCGGACAAAGATATTGTCGTTATAAAGGGAATTGAGACGACGAGTAGAATTGCGAAAATGTTGGTTGCGGCTGATTTTAAGATGAAACAAATTGGTCTTGGGCATGTGCAATCGGGTTTGCGCGGTCTTCCGAGTTATGTGAGTTTGTTGTCGGGAAGTCCTAGAAATATCAATCCTAGATTTTGGTTATCGGCAGATTACGGCGTGATTTATCATGATTCGTTAAAGTTGACGTGGAAGTTGCCGGACGTAAAGGTAAACGCGAAAACGGAGGATCAATATATTGACGCGAAAAATAATTTGCGATTAGCGAGCGGCAAGATTGATCCAGCGGCGGTGCGATGGTGTAAAAAGATGGACGAGCAATATAATGCGTTATCGCGAGTTGATCCGGCGTTTGGCGAGTTGCGCAATTGTATGTGTCTTGCGATGGCGGTAGCGTTGATTATACGGGAGGATTTACTTAACAAATCTGGATGTAGTATTTCTGCGATTACGGATGAGCCTAAAATGAAAACGCCTAAATTACCAGAGCCAAAATTTGTATTGGTTAAGTCGGTCGTAGGTAAAAATGTTGTTGCGTGCGGCGGAGTAGAAATAAATCCGTTTACTGCTATTCAGTCTGCAAAACTAGACAATAAAATCGACAAACAAAGAGAACAACTAGCCAAAACCACAGGAAATAATTGGTGGTCAAAATAAACAACTCGCAAAATTGATTTAGAGTCTGCGAAATAATCAGAGTAGAATTTTTGTTTTGTCTATTGAGAATCTCTAAAAATTCATTTTTAACCACAGAGAACAACAGAGAAAATTTGTAACTCATGTTACGCAGTATTTGTCCGTTAGTAGGCGACCGCCGACTCAGGTAGGCGACCTTTCGCCGAAAGGTCGCGTCGGCG
>JAITAZ010000624.1 GCA_031283825.1 Planctomycetaceae bacterium
TTGTTGGTTGTTAATTTCAAGTTAATTTGAAAAAGTTATTCTCGTGTATTTATTATTTTCGGTGTAAACTTGGACGATTCATTATAATAATCCTGAAAATAACGATTGTATAGTGGGTAATTGTTATTTTTTGCGTTAGAGTTGTATGATTTGCGGGAGTTTAACGATTAAGTTGATTATTATAAATTTATCGAGTATTGCGAATGTGCGGATTATTTCGGAGTAATTTGAAAATGGTTGAGGCTTTATTATTGGTATCTTATGGTGCTCCTTGTTGCGAGGCGGACGTTATTCCGTTTTTGGAGAGATTGTTGAGTGGTAAAAATGTTTCCGATTTTCAAAAGGAGCGGGCGGCGGCGAAGTATTATGAATTTGCTAGACGGAGTGGTAGATTCAGTCCGTTAAACGAGCAATGTATCGAGTTGACGCGAGGAATTGAAACTGAATTTAGTAAAATTGGTTCTTCGATTCGGGTTTATCATGGTAATCTTTATTGGCGTCCGTTTCTTGACGATGTTATTGCGCGAATGACTGACGACGGCGTAAAGTTTGCGAGATGTTTTATAACGTCGGCGTTTGATTCGACTGCGGGCAATCGTCGATATAATTATGCGATTGAAAGTGCGTGTAAAAAAATCGGAGACTTCGCGCCGACGATTGAGCGGTTGCCGTTGCCGTTTAGTCATCCGTTATTTATTCAGGTGCAGGCGGATCGATTGTGTGAGGCGATTGAATCGCAAAAGATTTTGCAGAATCGGCAGAATCAATCGGCGGACAAATCGGAGACGATAATTTTTTTCACGGCTCATAGTATTCCGCGAAGTGATCCGTTTGTAGAAAATTATGTTAGTCAATTGAGTTTTGTTTGTGAGGCGGTGATTGCGAGGTGTCGTTTAATTTATTCGGATTGGCAAAATGTCGAGTGGGAACTTTTGTATCAAAGTCAGCCGATTAGTCGGAGTCGTAGCGAAATTGAGGACGGCGTTCAAAATTCGTTTTGGCTTTTGCCGTCGATCAAAGACAGAGTTACGGCTCTTGTAAAGCAATTGGGAGAGCAATCGGAGGCTACGGGAATAAATGTAACGAAAAATATAATTGTTTCGCCGATAGGTTTTTTTTGTGAAAGCATGGAGACGGTAAACGATCTCGATTATGAAATTGGAGACATTTGCAAAAATTCGCCGATAAGATTTACGCGAGTTTTAACTGTTGGCGTGTCGTCAAAAATCTGTAGGATGATTGTGCAATTAACGGAGGAGAATTGCGAATTGTTATGATTTCGTTGAGTAAAGTTATGTATTTAGAATTTTCCCTGTTATTGTTTTTTAAAAATTTTTTGTTATGCTTTTTCGCCTTTTTGATATTTTGTTCAGGATATTTACGAGTATTTTTAAACGGTGGGTTGTGTGTTTGATGAAATTGTTTGTGGATTTTTTAGTTTATCTTTTGGTTCGAGTTATTTTTTGCGTTATGCAATCGATTAGTTTGGAGTCGGGTCATTTGGTATCTCGTGAGTTGGCGAAGATATTTACGTTTGTGATTCCGATTCGGCGTCGTTTGCTTAATGAGAATTTGCAGATTGCTTTTCCTGAATCGACGTCGGTTGAGCGTAGAGAGATTATTTTGAAAATGTGGGAGCATTTATTTTTGATGGGAGTCGAGGTTTCTTTGGCGGGAAGGAAGATACGTGATTTGAATTGGAAGCGTCATATTCGTTTTTTTGGAGTCAATTCTTTGATGAGTGTTTTGAATCAGGAGCGTCCGGTGATAATTGTTACTGGGCATTTCGGCAATTTTGAGATAGGCGGATTTACGCTCGGGGTGTTGACGTATCCGTCTCATACGGTTGCGAGAACTCTTGACAATCCGTTTCTTGATGTGTATATCAAAAAGTTCCGTGAATCGACGGGGCAATTTCTAATTCCGAAAAATGGCGGGTCGGATGAAATTGTTAGGGTTCTGGATAATAAGGGATTGATGGCGTTGTTGGTCGATCAATCTGCTGGTCAGAAGGGATACATGGTAGATTTTTTTGGCAAGCAGGCTTCGACGTTTAAGGCGATTGGATTGTTGGCGATGAAATATAACGCGCCGATTGTGGTGTGTTATTCGTTAAGACGTCAAAATGAACAGGGCGAATTTGAACCGCTTAAATTTGACATTCATATTACGTCTGTACTTGACCCTGCTGATTTGTCGTCGGAGATAAAAAGTGTAAAAGATATTACTCAATGGTTCACAAAAAAGTTAGAGGAAGGAATCAGAAAAAGTCCGCAACAATACTGGTGGATACATCGGAGATGGAAGTGATTTTTTTTATTAGTTGTAGTAGTTGAGTAGTTGTATTAGTTGTAGTAGTTGTATTAGTAGAGGAGGAAGAAGAACAAACCTACGAGTGCAACTAATACAACTAATCCTTTCTCTATTACAACTACAACAACTAACTCCCCCTCTCCCCCTATTACAACTACTACAACTAATACAACTACTACAACTAATACAACTAAAAAAACAACTAAAAAAAATGATACTAACGCAAGTCATTAGTTATTTACTTTTTGATCTTTTGATTATATTGACGGCGGGATTTATTGCCGGCGTAATTTGCAGAGGCTTTCGATTGCCGATGGTGATTGGTTATTTGCTTATTGGCGCGTTTATAGGGCATGGCGGATTTAATATACTGCACATGGGGATATCGGCGGATTCTGTAGAAGTTATTGAAATCAAGGCGAATCCTAAAACGAAATTGGAATTGGAATCTGAATCTGATATTAAGGCTAAAGCGGAGGCGGAGGTTGATTCTAACAAGGCGGAGGCGGACAAGGCGATTGTTCAGATTGCTAGTAGAGACAGTAAGGATTTGGCGGATTCTTTAGCGGAATCGAGTGGTGCGGCGATTAGGGCGGAGCATATTCTTTTGGACAATTTAGCGCATCTTGGCGCGAATTTATTATTGTTTGCGATTGGTCTTCATTTCTCGCCTTCTGAGCTTGCGAAGTTATGGAAGTTTTTTTTGGTTGGCGGCGTGATTCAGATGTTTGGCGTGATTGGTGCGATTACTGGATTTGTGGTTTTGTTTGGCGGTGATTGGAAGGTCGGACTGATGATAGGGTCGGCGATTTCGTTGAGTTCGACGGTGTTGGTGTTTAAGTCTCTTGAGGACATGGGTCAAGCGACGTCTCCGTCTGGGGTTCGTGCGATTGCGATTTTGCTTTTTCAGGATGTTGCGGTGGTGCCGTTGTTGGTGATTATTGGAATTTTAGCGGCGTTGGCGGCGGGTGTTTCGGGCGGCGGCGGCGATGTTATTCCGAGTCATCTGGCGTTATTTTTGGGGCTGGGGGTTGACCCGCGTTCTCAGCTTGTGAGTTTGGGGACGGGGTCGGTGATTTTCATGGTTGTTGTTTTTTGTGCGAGGTTTCTTTTTGTGCGTTATGGAGCGCCGTATATTCAGGGTTTGCGTAGTGTAGAGTTATTGGTTTTGTTTACGATGGTGCTTTTGATTGGGGTTTCGTGGGTTGCGTTTTTGTTGGGGTTACCCGGTGCGTTGGGTGCGTTGGCGGCGGGGGTCATTTTGAGCGAGACAAGGTTGACGACGCAGATTACGGCTATTACGATTTCGTTGAGAGAGACGTTTTCGGCGATATTTTTTGTATCACTGGGGGCGTTATTTGATCCGTCGAGTTTATTTGCTAATCCGTTATTGACGATGGGAGCGTTGGTCGGATGTCTTTTTGTGAAAACGTTTGCGGCGGCGGTTGCGTTTAGGGTGTTGGGGTTAGATTTTGTTTCGGCGTTGGCGATGGGGTTAGGATTATCGCAGCTTGGGGAGTTATCTTTTGTGTTGTTATCGAATGGTTTATCGATGAGGTTGATTGACAATGAGACTTATCAATGTGTATTATTTGTAGCGTTGACTTCGATTATATTGACGCCGGTATTTCTTAATTTTGCGATTAGGATTATTCCAGCGCATGTTCATGATCCGGAGTTGGATGATTCGGGCGGTGATGATCGGTTTTTGGGTCAGACGAAGCGTAAGGCGGTTGTGGTTGGGGTGGGACCGATTGGCGGGCAGGTTGCGGCGTATTTGGAGTCGTCGGGGTTTGACGTAGGGTTGATTGACATGAATCCGGTGAATTTGCATCGTTTTGCTCAGCACGGATTCAGGACAATTTCGGGAAATGCGGCGGATGTCGCGACTTTACGGTTGATTGAGGCGCATAATTCAACGTTGATTGTGGTAGCGATTCCTGATGATTTATTGATTTTTGAAGTTATAGAGGCGGCGAGGAGGTTGAATGATCATTGTTTATTGGTTTCGAGGTGTAGATTCAAGGACAATCGTGAGCGTCTAATGAAACGCGGCGCGGACATTGTAATTTGTGGAGAAACCGAGTTAGGAAATGCGATGATAAAGGCTGTAAAGAAATTATTGTAATGATAAATAAAATTCCGTTTTCTGAATTAAGAATTTAAAAAGGTTATGTTAAATCGTAGTATATTAGTATTTTTTCTGTTAGTAATTTTTTCTGGAGTGATGAGATTTTGTTATCTTGGGGAGTGGTCATTTGACTTGGACGAGCTTTTCACGACATTGGAAACGAAGATTTTATATGGTGAGATTTCTGTTCCTGACGAGTATTTGCGGGGTGGCGAGGTCAAGGCGGAGGCGACGCAGTTGTATCGGTTACCGCGAATGATATTTGTTTCTTATTATGTTCATTGGTTTGGTTACAAGATTTTTGGCGAGGACGAGTTTGGTTCGCGGGTATCTCAAGCGATTTTGGGAGCGTTGAGTGTGGGTGTAATTTTTCTGATGGGCAGACCGATTTTCGGGTTTGCGGGTGCGTTGATTTTATCGTTATTGACAATGTTTTTGCCGGAGCATTTGTTTCATAGTCAGTGTAATCGATTTTACATGCAATCGTTTCTCGTGATTGTGGTAGTTTTCTTTTTGGGGAGTTATGTGGTGTATTATCGGTCGTGTTTGGTGTCGGTTATTCTTGGTGTAGTGTCGGTGTTGATGATTTTGGCGAATACGTTTGGGGGGATTGTTTGGGGAGTTTTATTTTGTGCGGTGATGTTTGGTTTATTTTGTTCGAGTGGTGGGAGAGTGAGGAGGTTTTGGTCTGAAAATTGTGGGATTATTGTGTTGATGGTTTTGGATTCGTTTATTCTTTTGGGTATTATTATATTTCATGTGATGTCTCTTCTTGTGGGGTGGAATGGGATGACGGTGTGGGGGTATTCGTCGTTTCATGCGTTGATGTCGTTGATTAACATGGTTGGTTGGTCGTATTTTTTGTTTGCGGGGGTTGGGGGTTGTTTTTGTTTATGTTGGGTTTGTTCGAGTTTGTGGCGCGGGGTTGCCGGAGTTGCCGAAGTTGCCGGCGAAGGTAAAGATAAAGATTCTAAAAGTAGAGATAGAAGCAGGGAGATTAGTGTTTATGGATATTGGTTATTTTGTGTTTTGGGTTGTGGCGTAGTTGTTTTTATTTTGCCGATGAAGATAGTTTACAATTCGAATTATGGGATACTTTTTATATTTCCTTTTTTGGTGTTATCGATGTTATTTATTTGTGAGGTATATAATTTTATTTTGGATTCGTCGATACCATTTAGGCGTGTGATGTGTGTGTGTTGGGTATTTGTTTGTGTTTTATTGAATTTTCCGTCTGTGTTGAGTTATTATCAGGATGGCAATCGTCGGGACAATCGTGGTGCGTTTTATTATGTTTCGGAGAATTGGCGTGAGGGTGACAGGTTGACGGGAGTAATGATGGGAGCGGCGGAGTATTATATTCCGGCTAGGGTTCCTAGAATTCCGTTGCATTATGAATCGGTCAGAGCGGCGGAGCAATTGCGAGAGATAAAGGATGAAAACGTTGGAGGGTCTGGTAGATTATGGATAGTGATACCGAGTTCACGTGGAGGGATTGGTGTAGAGTTACAAAGATGGCTTTGGCAAAATGCAATTTTAAAACATAAAATCTCCAAGAAACGTTTCGACTATGCAGAAAACACCGTAGAGGTCTTTCTAATGGACGATAATTCTAACAGTACAAATTCCAAAAAATAATTATGATTTTTTAAAAGACTAGAGGGAATTTCTAATAATTTTATGTAACCGTTCATGAAATTTTTTATTTTTTTATCGCAAAATTAAAACGTGAATAGTTACAAATTAACCAATGTAGAGACGCAATGCCTTGCGTCTCATTATTCGATCCAAAGATCATCGATAGAGACGCAAGGCATTGCGTCTCTACATTGGGTTTAGCAATTCAAATCCGAAATTTAAAAACCCGTGAACGGTTACGATAATTTTTTGGGGGACGCTGGGGACAACGGAGACTTGGGGGACGTTGGGGACGTTCTTGTTTGAAATCTGAAGTTAATGACTCGGGGAGATAAAACTGAAAAAAAATCTCTCTCTTTTAAAAAGGCTTTTGTTTTCTATTGAGTCGTTAATTATGGTTTTTAAATTAGTGTGTCCCCTTTGTCCCCAATGTCCCCAGCGTCCCTAACGTCCCCCCAAAAAAATAAAACTCGCAGCAAGTGCGTAACATGAGTAAATTAGATTTAAACCAAAAATGTCCCATCTGTCCCTAATGTCCCTTAAAAAAAATTCTGTTAGAATAGTTCTAATGATTTAGGTTTCCTCCAGAAAGTCGTAAATCCCGCGAGAAAATCTTCTATCATTGTAAATTGTAGGACTACATCGACCAATTGTAGGACTACATTGACCAATTGTAGGACTACATCGACCAATTGTAGGACTACATTGACAAATTGTAGGACTACATCGACCAATTGTAGGACTACATCGACTAATGGTAGGACTACATCGACTAATTGTAGGACTACATTGACCAATTGTAGAACTACATCGACCAATTGTAGGACTACATTGACCAATTGTAGAACTACATCGACCAATTGTAGGACTACATTGAACAGTTGTAGGACTACATCGACTGATTGTAGGACTATATTAACCAGTTGTAGAACTACTTTTATCTAATGTAGGACTACAAATTATGTCAAATCAACTTTTCACAAGGAGATTATTATTATGACACATTCAAATGGATTTGTGCCGCGCGCGGACGGGGAATTTATCGCTTGGGCGAGAACAATTTATAACGATTGTTCACAACACGCGTCAGAATGGGTAATCCCGCCGGATATAATTGCTCAATTAAGCATCTTAGTTGATACTGCCTCGCTAGCATTTGATGTTAATTCCGACAAAGAACGACGTAATAAGGCGTCTGTCTCCGCCAAAAATGCCGCGATTGTGAATCTGAGACGATTCCTATCGGCGTTTGTGAATACATTGGAGGGAAATCAGTCGATTCCCGACGAGGCGATAACGTCGATGGGGTTGCGACCTCGTCATCCTCACGCGCATCTGCCGATTCCTGTACCGACCGATGCACCAGTGATTACGGCGATTGTTGGACAACATCACGACATTACCGTTTATGCTTCAACATTGCAACATGGTCATCCGACCGAGTATCTCAAAGATGGAAAATACGCCGGATTCTTGTTGCAATACAAGATCGAAAGTGAGACGCAATGGCAATCTGTCATTTCGACAAAATTGCATTACACGCTTATTTTCACGGAAGCAGAAGAAGGAAAATACATACTCATGCAAGGCGCATGGGTAAATCCAAGAATGCAAAACGGACCATGGAGCGAACAAGTAAGAGAACTAGTTAATTAAAATCACTGATTACAAGATTACTTTTGAAAAGACCAAAAAAACAAAAAAATTAGAGACAAGAAAGACGTTTTAGTTTAAATCTACCTGAAAAGACTCAAGAGCAAATTCTTTTGAGTCGTTAATTTTCAATTTCAAACAACGGCGTCCTTCTTGTCCCTAATGTCTCTACTGTCCCTCATGTCCCTTAAAAAAGCTGTAACCGTTCACGAAATTGTTTATTTTTTATCAAAAAATT
>JAITAZ010000635.1 GCA_031283825.1 Planctomycetaceae bacterium
TTAACAAATGTAGAGACGCAATGCCTTGCGTCTCTATTGTTCGATCAAAAGATCACCGATAGAGACGCAAAGCATTGCGTCTCTACATTGGGTTTAGTAATTCAAATCCGAATTTAAAACCCGTGAACGGTTACAATTATTTTACGGTCAAAATAAAAAATTAAATTTTTAATTCCGAATTCCGAATTCCGAATTCCGAATTTCCCCAAAACGATGGCGACGAATCTTGAACAGTTTTTGATAGAGTGTCAGCGGGCAGACGTTATTCCGGTAACGCGTCAACTGATGGCAGATTTGCATACGGCGGTTTCTCTTTTGAAGCGGTTTTATAAAAATCAAGAGGGCGTATTTTTACTTGAGAGTATTGAGGGCGGCGAGAAGTGGGGGCGATATTCGTTTCTTGGCGTTTCACCTCATGCGTTTGTCGAGGTATATCGGGACAATGTAGCAATTAGAGAGTATAGCGAGTCTGGTTTATCTAATGAGCGTATGATACCGCATGATAACAAGCCTCTTCAGGTTTTGCGTGAATTGATGTCGAGTTATTGTGCGGTTGAGCATTCTGATTTACCGCGATTTTTTGGCGGATTAGTTGGTTATTTCGCTTATGAGATGACGACATTCTTTGAGAATATTCCGAGTCGTCTTGAGAACGAGCCTTTTGCGAGTTTTGTAATTCCTCGTACAATGTTGATACTTGACAATGTCAAGCAGACGTTGACGATTTGCGTGTTGACGTTTCCGAATCGAGCGGCGAGTGCGGCGGAGTGCGGCGAGAGTGATGGGCAGAGTAAGCAGAGAATATTTCAACTTGCGATGGATGAAATTGATCGTATTGTTTGTGAGTTGGAGAAGCCGACGTCATTAAGTCAACCGGAGAGCGGCACGGGGAAAAAGTTGAAGTTGAAGCCGGTGTTATCGGAGGAGGAATATTGTAATCGGGTTGAGGTTATCAAGGAGCATATAGCGGCGGGCGATTTGATTCAGTGTGTTTTTTCGCAGCAATTTGTGTCGGACAATGTGCCGGATGCGGTTTCACTTTACAGGGCGTTACGTTTTGCGAATCCTGCGCCGTATTTATTTTTTATGCATCTTGGCGATATGATTTTGGCGGGTTCTTCGCCGGAGACAATGATAAGGCTGGAGGGTAGAACGGCAACGTTGCGACCGATTGCTGGAACAAGAAAACGAGGCACTACGGAACAAAGGGATCGCGAAATGGCAGACGAAATGTTACAAGACCCAAAAGAGAAAGCCGAACATTTAATGTTAGTCGATTTAGGACGAAATGATTTAGGAAGGGTTGCAAAAACTGGAACGGTGCAGGTTACGGATTTAATGTTTATTGAGAGGCATCCGCATGTTATGCATTTGGTATCGAATGTTACGGCGCAGCTTGACGACGGTTTAGACGGATTTGATTTATTTGAGTCGACATTTCCGGCGGGAACGTTGAGTGGAGCGCCGAAGGTTAGGGCGATGCAAATTATTTCGGAGCAAGAATCGGTATCTCGTGGAGTTTATGGGGGTGCGGCGGGATATATTTCGTTTAATGGAAATATTGATTTCGCGATTACAATAAGAACTGCAAAAATCCAAAACGGCAAACTTACCGCCCAAGCCGGCGGAGGAATCGTCTATGATTCTGTCCCTGAATTAGAACGAAAAGAAACAATAAACAAAGCAATGGGAATCTCAAGAGCAATTGAAATGTTAGAGAATTTGTAATATATCAGTTGAATTTTCCAAAACGTATTTTAACAGTTTCCGCAAACCTCATTTAAAACCTAATTTTTCTTACTAAACAACCTCAGTAGCAAGGAATCCCACCAAAACCAACCTCATTACCTCATTATTCTTTTAAGTTTTTAATGAAGTAATGAGGTTAGCGTGGGGAGCATAATTGGCTACTGAGGTTTTTAAACAATAGTTAAGAAAATTAGGTTGAAAATGAGGTTGGTTGTACAATATTCATACGTGTTAAAAATATTCCACTGATATATTACAAAAATTCTAATATACGACTCGTTCTATAAATTTCGGCGACGCGAGAGCGTCAAAGTTTGTTTTCCGAAGGTAAGCAGGCGACTCTAACGACTCTAACCGAAAATTCAATTGTGAACAATTTAAAATATTTTCAAAAATTTTGCGGGTTGGTTGTTTTAAAAATTTCGGTTGGTAGAATGCTCGCTGAAATTATTTGAATCAGATCGCAAGTTTTTTGATCCTATACTTCCTGTCCCACCCGGCTCGCCGGTTGGAAGTTATAAAAAACCTAATGGTACATTGCGTCTCCCGAAAGGGAACGTTATGCATTAGGCTTGCGGGTTTCGGAGTGTGCGCTTGCGCTTACTTTGCCGTTTTAACGCGGCTAATTCGGTGGGACGAATGGGAAACTCGCATGGATCAAACGTAGCGTTCCCGTTTTTTTTCTGCGCTACGTTTTCTTGACGGTTTGCTTTTCGTAATTGAAAGGCAGAGTATGAACTCATCCCAAACGATACAACTCGCACTATGAATTTCGGCGATACAGAAGCGTAAAAGCCGACTTTACGATATGTAAGTCGGCGGCTTGAACCGAAAAAGTAAGTGCGAACAGTTTAAAATTCTCAAACTACCGGAAATAAAAAAATTCGGCAGCGGAGACGAATCAAAATCTGTACGGACGAAACGCCCGTGTTCTTAATAAAATGAGTTTCTAAAAGACGCCTTTAACAAACGTTTTTCCGTTACGTCAATTCAAAAGCGGAAAATTTTCACCAGACAAAGACACGTTGTCTTTGTCAAAAAACTTTAACAACATTTTAACAAGAAAAGGAAAATTACAATGAAAAATTTAAGTATCACAATTTTTGTGATGACATCGTTAATTCTCACGACTTTAATCGCCGGAGATTACGATAAAACAACAGCGGCAGAACCATCGCTACAACAACTTATAGAAAAAGCCAAAAATGGCGATGCCGCCGCACAATTTACTCTTGGTCTTTGTTACTACGATGGCAAAGGCGTTACCAAAGATTTAATTGAAGCGGTCAAATGGTACAGAAAAGCTGCTGAACAAGGTAACTCAAAAGCTCAATACATTCTTGGTCTTTGTT
>JAITAZ010000643.1 GCA_031283825.1 Planctomycetaceae bacterium
GCATTCCGAATTTCCCCGATTTGCCGGTTGTGCGTTTTGTATTGAACGCTGATTTAAAAATATTCTGTTTTTTGGCAATTTTTATTGGACTTGTGCGTGAAAATCATGTAAGTTTATCTTAATTATTTTGCGTTTATAAATTGAGCAATTCCAACGAAGTCGATTTTTGAATTGCCCGATTGTTGACAATAATAATTTGACAATTAAATTTGTTGCAGTTTGTATGCGAATGAGTTTTTTAATTTTAAACAATTTTTTAGAGGTTATAATGAAAAATCGAAATGTTAGTTTGAATCGTTTTTTTTACGGCATTTGTTTTTTTGCATTTGTTCAATTTTTGATTTTCACGCCGGCGAATTTCGGCGCGGATCGAGACGCCGAAACGGAACAAGTTGATTTCTTTACGGCAATCAACAGTGGTCAAATCGATGTAACCTTGACTCAAAACAGCTCTCTTAACGGTTGCGTTACAATCAAAAACAAAACGAAAAAGAATCTTCTTGTACAGTTGCCTTCAACATTCGCCGGAGTTCCATATAACGCTCAAGACGGAACTCTTCCCGCCGATACTACAACAACTTCTACGCGATCTTCAACGAGTTCGACGTCGAGTACAAGCACAGGCACGAACAATCAGAATCAATCCGTTGGCGGCGGTTACGGTGGAGGAGGAGGCGGATATGGCGGCGGAGGTTACGGCGGAGGCGGCGGATACGGCGGAGGAGGTTACGGTGGAGGTTGGCAAAGTTTGCCGCCCGAAAAAATCGTGCGTCATAATGTCAAAACAGTTTGCTTAGAATACGGAAAAAAAGAACCGCGAAGCAGCGTTAAATATACTATTAAACCGCTAGATTCCGTTTCAGAAAAACCTGAAGTCGGCTTACTCTGTTCGATGATTGCGTCGGGCGCGGTTGACCAATGGTCGGCTCAAGCTGCCGTCTGGCATTACAACAATAATATGTCTTGGGACGAAATCGCATCGAAAAAAATTAAACCAAGAATCGATTCAATGTACAAAGTCCCGTTATTCTCTCCTCAACAAATCGCATACGCAATTAATCTCAGCAAACAAGTCGAGTCAAATGTCATAAGAGAAAACGTAACGCCAAAAAAACAAAAAACAAAAAAACAAATTTTCAAACCAACTGAAACCTACGAATCAATCGTAAAAGAATAAAAAAGAATTACAGACTCTTGTTACGCAGTAGTTGTCCGTCAGTAGGCGGTAATTGATTAGGTTGATCAAAGATCAGGTAGGTGACCGTAGGTTCGCAACCTTTCGCCGAAAGGTCGCGTTGCCGAAGGTAACGATAAAATGGATTCGACAATAATTATTAAAATCATTTCAGATTTACCGTCGGCTAACGCCGACGCAACCTTTCGGCGAAAGGTCGCCTACCTGAGTCCCTTTTGTTCCCGATGTCCTCTCTGTCATTTTAAAAAACCATTTGTTCCCGTTCAAAGTATAGCGGATCAATGAGCAAAACAAATTTTTCGCTGAAAGATTATAATTTTTTTATACTTTGTTTTTTTTGGTTTATTTCGTCTCTTAAAAAAATCTTGGCTGAGTAGTTACACGATGCAAAAGTCTAAAAATAAATATTCAAATCAATTTGATTTTGATCTTCGCAAGCGGTTGGTGGAGTCGTTGGAACTTAAATTTGATTCTGATTTGCCGGTTTTAGCTTATCACGAACAAATTGTCGAGGCGATTCGGTCAAATCAAGTGCTTGTAATTTGCGGCGAAACTGGGTCGGGGAAGTCAACTCAATTGCCGAAAATGTGTCTCGAAGCCGGACAAGGAATCAGAGGATTTATCGGACACACTCAACCTCGACGAATCGCCGCTCGGTCTGTTGCGGCGCGTATCGCTGACGAATTAAAAACGCCAATCGGCGCTCTCGTCGGTTATAAAGTTAGGTTCGACAACAAAACAAGTCAGAATACGCTAATTAAACTAATGACTGACGGAATTTTATTAGCCGAATCTCAAACTGATCGTCCAAGTCAACGGTTCAATTGTTACGACACTATAATTATCGACGAAGCTCACGAAAGATCGCTTAATATCGATTTTCTACTCGGCATGATGAAACAAATTCTACAATCAAGAAACAACCTAAAATTAATTATCACCTCCGCAACAATAGACGCCCAAAGATTCGCCGACCATTTTACAGATCGAAAAATCAACAACGGAAAAACAATCCCAATAATTAAAGTTGAAGGCAGATCATTTCCTATCGAAATTCTGTACGAAAATTCTATCGATAATAATTTCAACGACGAAGAAGAAGACAACAACAACAACGAATCATCAACCGATCCATCAACCGATTCCTCCAACGATTCAAGGTTCTCCAACGATTCTAAAAATTCTGGCGGCAATTCGAATTTGAACTTAAATTTGCGTGATATTAAATCAGTTTCACGTGAAACTGATCTTGCTGAAATTTCGGCTTTGATAAATGCAATCGATAAACTTTCCAAACGCGGTTCTGGCGATATACTAATTTTTCTGCCGACAGAAAGAGATATTGTTGAAACGAAAAATATTCTTGATCGTTATTATTCTAGTCGAGATCGAATCGGTCAAACGGAGATTCTTCAGCTTTATTCGCGTTTATCGACGAGCGATCAACAGCAGATTTTCAAGAAGTCGTCTTATCGCAAAATAATTCTTTCGACTAATGTTGCTGAATCGTCATTAACAGTTCCGGGCATTCGGTACGTTATTGACACTGGCAAAGCTAGAATCAGTCGTTATTCACCTTCGACTCGAACTCAGCGTCTTCCAATTGAGCCGATTTCGCAAGCCTCCGCCGACCAACGCGCCGGACGTTGCGGAAGAATCGGCGCGGGAATTTGTATCAGACTTTACTCTCAACAAGATTACTTACAACGACCGCGTTATACTTCGCCGGAAATTTTACGCACAAATTTAGCGTCGGTTATTTTGCAGACAAAAACGCTGAAATTAGGCGAAATCGAAAAATTCCCGTTTATCGATTCGCCGCAGAAATCAGCGATTGCCGACGGTTACAAAACGCTGTTTGAAATCGGTGCTATCGATAAACAAAATAATCTATTGCCCATCGGTCAGAAGTTAAGTCATCTGCCGGTTGACCCGCGAATCGGTCGAATGATTCTTGCGGCAGAAGAAAACGACGTCTTAAGCGAAATGCTAATTGTCGCCGCCGCGCTGGAAATTCAAGACCCGCGAGAGCGTCCGAGAGACCAGCAAAACAAAGCCGACGCCGCACAAGAACAATTTCTCGACCCCAAAAGCGATTTTATCGCTTACATTAAACTCTGGGATTTCTATCAAAATATTATGTCGAAAGCGTCCGGTTCGAGTTTGCGAAAAGCGTGCAAACAATATTTTCTGTCTTTCAATCGAATGAAAGAATGGAACGACGTCTATCAACATTTGCATAGTTACGCCAAACAATCCGGCATGAAAATTAACAATCGTAAAGATGATTTTCAAGAACTCTACGAACCGCTCCACAAATCAATTCTATGCGGAGACCTGTCAGGAATCGCCGAAAGAAAAACTAACATCGAATACAACGCCCCAGCAAGCGGCGGAATAAACGGGAAATTTCTAATTTGGCCCGGTAGCGGAATCCGTAAGCTGATCTCAACAAATTCAAACGTCAATTCAAACGACGAACAACAAAACGATCAACAAGATCAAGATCAAGACCAAAATCAAAATCAAGCTCAAGGCGATCAGAATAATCGTAACGAAAATATATCGTCTTCATTGCCGAGTTGGTTGGTTGCGGTTGAGCGGGTGGAAATTGAGCGTCGATATTTGCGTACTGTTGCGAAAATCAATCGTTCTTGGATTGAGCCGCTTGCGGATCATTTGATCAAGCGGACGTATTCCGACCCGTTTTGGGATCGCGAAACGGGTTATGTTTATGCGTTTGAGCAGGCGACATTGTTCGGATTTGTGATTGTTCCGCGTCGGCGTGTAAATTACGGTACGATTCAGCCGGAGATTGCAAGCGAGATTTTTATTCGCGGCGCGCTTGTCGAGGGCGAAATTGATTCGGATCTTGAGTTCATCCAGTATAACAAAATGCTTATGGAGGAAGCGAAATTATTACAAGCGAAGTTGCGGCGGGACTTGTTAAATTCAGATGACGCAATTTATGAATTTTATCGATCACGGATTCCGTCGAGTTTGGTTTATGACAAACGCTCGCTTGAGAAATGGGCGAAAGAAACCTCTCCGAATAATTTGTTAATGTCGATGGACGATCTTTGTTCGGAGATTGCGAGCGGCGATTTATTTCCTGATAGTATTTTGTCGGCGGACAATTCGCGGACTTTTGATTTGGAGTATAAATTTTCTCTGGGCGAATTGGACGACGGCGTAACTGTAATTTTGCATCGTGAGGAGTTGCGTCAGGTTGAGCATTCGACGCTTGGGTGGCTTGTGCCGGGTTTGGTTGAGCAGAAGGTAATTGCGTTGTTGAAATCATTGCCGAAGGAGTTGCGTCGTCAGATTGTTCCGATTCCAGACACGGCGCGTGAGATAGTCAAGCGTTTAGATTTTGGCGATGGCGATCTTGAAAAGCGTCTTTCGCGGGAGGTGAGTAAGGTTGTTGGTCGAGTGGTGAGCGTTTCGGATTTTAATGTCGAGTTGTTGCCGTCGGAGTTGCGGATGAATATTAGGGTGATTGATGGCGATGGTAAGATTCTAGGCGAAAGTCGAGATTTGGACTTGTTGCGTCGTGAGTTTGGAACGCAAGATTTGAGTGAGAATTTATCGTTTGGTGATTCGCGGTGGAATCGGTCGGGTTTAACAAAATGGGATTTCGGAGAGTTGCCGGAGTTTGTTTTGGTTGAACGCGGGAAAGACGCGATAAAGGCATTTCCGATGATAAGCGGCGATTCGTTTTGTCTGACGGATTCGATGGACGTAGCGTTGCGGGAGAGTTGTTTGGGAATTGCGAGATTATTTTATTTGAGGATCAAGCGTGAGATTAAGTCTCAGATGAAGTGGGCGGCTGACATTGACAAGTTGCGAATTTATGCGGGTTCGATTCCGAATTTTAATTTCGACGACGATGTAGGAATGTTGACGGCGGCGAGGGCGATTCAAATTGACATTCAACGGATTCCGCGAAACGAGGTCGAGTTTGAGAGTGTGTCGAAGGCTGGCGAGATGCGATTGGGGATTTCGTTGCAGGAAGTTTTTAAGGTTTTGAATCCGTTGTTGACTGAGTTTAACAATGCGAGATTATCGATTGAAAATTTACAATTTGACCGAATGAAAGATTTAAAAGCCGATGCGAAATTAAATTTATTGAGATTAGTTGAGTGTGGATTTTTATTGAGAACAGATTTTCAAATATTGCGCGAGTATCCTAGATATTTCAAGGCGATTCAAGCGAGGATGGAGAAGCTAAAAACTGGCAACGAGTCTTCTGACAGATTGAACATGCAAGAGTTAAGCAACTATTGGCAACGATATGAAGAACGATTAGAGTTGCACAAGTTATCAGGAATAATTGATCCGGAGTTACAATTATTCAGATGGATGATTGAAGAGTACAAAGTATCATTATATGCGCAACAACTAGGAACGTCGATAAAAGTTTCCCCTCAAAGATTAGAAAAACAATTTGAGAAGATTAAAAAATAAATCAATGTCGCGTTACCGATAGACAACGCGACCTACAGAATAGTTACAATATTTAAAACGTGAACGGTTACAACAAAATTAAAGCCAAAGATAATTTTTTGGGGGGACTTAGGGGACATTGGGGACGCTGGGGACGCTGGGGACGTTCTTGTTTGAAATCTGGGATTGATGGCTCGGTGGGGGACAAAATTTAAAGAAAAAATTTCTCTTTTTAAAAAGCTGTTATTTTCTGTTGAGTAGTTAATCATGGTTTTTAAATTAGTGCGTCCCCCGTGTCCCCAATGTCCCCTTTGTCCCCAATGTCCCCCCCAAAAAATAATATGGTTTTTAAAAAACCGTGAACGGTAATAATTCTTTTATTCTTGTTGCAAACAAAATATCTGCTATGTCCGCGAATCTGCTTATTTTCTATTTTCTATCCGCTTGAGGTATGTATGCGGGCAATTTTTTTTCTGCGAATAATTTCTCAAATCTCGTAAGACGTTGACGACCATTTATCATCGGTAGATTCAAATTATCTTCTCCAATAAATGGTTTTGCATACTTGATAAAATCATCTGTTACGTCCGTGCCGTTATTCGCAATCCAACTTGCTGGAAAAGTCCGCTCGCTGTTGGCAACTTGCTCAAGCGATACCTTGTCATACCTGACATTGTAAATGAATCCCTTATCCCTCAAAATTGTTGACATAAATCCGCCTTGTCCTGTTGCCGCTAACTCCATCGCCTTTTGACCAAGTCTGTATGCCTCGTCAAGATCAATAGTTGAAGCATACCCGATAGAATGTCTTTGATCCGTTCCCGGAACATTGCCGCGAGCCGCGCCTTTGGTCGGAAGTCCTCGACTGTTGAGATAATTGACAATAATTTGCGCAACAGTAACTTGACTCGAACTAAAACTCGTATGTCCAAACGAATCCTTAACCGCGCCGACTTCTCCAACGTCGAATCCTTCGCTCACGACAACAATACATCGCCCCGCTTGCTTCAACATTGCCGAAACCTGATCGCCTAAAACTTCTAAACTAATTTTCGACTCGGCAAGATAAATCAACAACGGAATCTCGCGTTTTGGGTCGGCAAGCCTCGCCGCCGCCGGAATAAATCCAATCTTGCGACCCATTGCCTGAAGCACAAGCACAGGATCAGCGGGCGACGAACCCTTATTTTCCTCGTTGGCATATTGAACCGCATGAATCCAATACTTCGCGGCAGAAGCATATCCGGGCGTATGATCAATCAATTTGAACTCGGCGTCGCCAACGTCGTTGTCAATAGTTTTCGGAACTCCGACCGCTTGCAAGTCAAGCCCTTTCTGCCTTGCAAGTTGAGCGATTTTATTAGCCGTGTCCATCGAATCATTACCGCCGTTATACAAAAAATAACCGACATTATGAGCTTTTAACACGTCAATCACTCGCTCGAAATCTTCTTGCTGATTCGATTTTAATTTGTATCGACAAGTCCCAATCGAACCCGCAACCGGCGTATATCGAAGAAGAGATATTTCCTCATCCGGCTGATCCGAAAGATTGATAAGTTCCTCATTAAGAACGCCCTCAATCCCGTGAGCCGCGCCATAAACAACGCCAACATTATCGAACTCGCGTGAAGCGTCAATTACTCCGCGAAGAGAACTATTAATCACGCAAGTCGGTCCGCCGCTTTGCGCAATAATCGCATTTTTTTTCATCGGTTAAATAAGTTTTTGGTAAACGTTTTGTAGAATTTTTGTAACTATTACGTATGATTATTTCTTAACGTAGATAATCTCGAATTTTAAGCCGGTGTCATTTTAGTCTTTTAACAAAATCTCTAGTCGTGAAATTATAATGCGTTATGTTTTATCTTTGCACGGTATCCAGCGGCGACTTAAAGGCGGCTTCGTAGTTTTGCGCGATGTTTGCGTAATGTTCGGGCTTGACAATAAAACTGTTAAGCGACTCCTTACTAGCGAAAAGATACACGCGACCTCCAAACCAAACTCCGTATTTTCTTGAACCGCATATTTTTTTGTTTCTATCGATCATCATTACGACGTCTTCGCCCATTGCAACCGGCGCGAATCGTAACGGCGTTTTCAAAAATTCTTCCATCGCTTCTTGACTGGAGAATCTGTAAACTTGACCTCGATACATCGCATAATACGCCGGATTGCCGGGAATCCATGCTTCCTTCTTGCACAAAACAACCGGACAATATCCTTCAATCGCCAACGGCACTTCGACTGTCAAATGTCCACTCGAATCAACAATATTGCCGACATTACCGACATTCAATTGACCTCCCGCCGAAGGATTCCGAACAATCGACGGATTACTATTATTATTCGTTACATTAATTCCGTTTGAATTTAAACCGTCGGAGGAATCTGAATTGACTGCAAGCGCACTCGGCGAAACTTTCAACACGCCGTCGATAGACGCAGCAAGATTAGAATTAACATTAGCGTTAGCGTTATTAGAATTGTTAAAATTCGTTTGATTGCCGTTAGTTGCGGCTTCGTTTGTATTGACTGTAAATCCCGCAACGTTATTATCTGCGGCAATTGAAACAACATGATTTGGAACAGAATTAACTCCGGCAGTTGACGGCGCGGCGACAATTGCGGCGTTGTTTTTGCTTGAATCAATTTGTCCTGATGCCGAAATTACTGGTTGCGGATGCGCCGTATATAATAGATTAGCCGAACTCTCTGATTGATTTTGTTGACTCGATTGATTCGGTTGATTTGATTGATTCGGTTGTTGGTTATCGTTGATGAAAGCAAAATTATTTTGCGTATCGACTGGCGTATTTTTGTTTTCATTTGGCGAAGGAAACGGAATTGCAGACGGAGGATTCGGCGTAGGATTTATTGTATTTATGTTTGCGTTTATGTTTGTATTTGCGGAATTATTTTGTATTATTTCTTGATGGATTATTTTTTCGCGAGTGGTGTTTGCGTGAGGAAATTGCAGATAGTTGTTGCGTAGATATTGTAGAAATTGCAGATATTTTTCGACAGCGATTTCGCCTTGTCTTCTGTAAACGACTTGTTCATCTGCGTTGAGAATTAGGTCGGTTGGAACAACGGTAACGTTGAATTGTTTTGCGAGCATTGCTTGTGTTTTCATGTCGGCGCGAACTGGTATAAAGTTTCGATTTAGTTCTATGGCGATACGAGGATCGGTGAAAACGTTTGCGTTCATAGACGCGCAGGGCGCGCAATCGCTATAGAAATGCACGATTACTAATCGGTTTTCGATTTGTGCTGATTGGCAGGCTTTTTTGATGTCGTTTTCCCATTTTATAGAATCAACGACTTGAGCCGACAAATTCTTGCTCAACGACAAAAACGTTATTGACAAAACTACTATTAGTACAGCCGATTTATTTGTTATTTCGATAATCTTTGAAAACGGATCAATATAAAACCGACAGTAATAAATGTTAGATATAATTTGTTTTATCATTGTAAAATCTCTTTTAATTTCGATTTACATAAATTATTTATTTGACTTGCGGCAAAAACAGTTCCACCAAAATAAACTGTCCGCTATACATGTATCGGCTATGCGATAAAAGAGGGTTAAATCGAATTTAATGAAAATACCGAATAAATCGAAAAAATTTTTCAAAAAATTTGTAACTATTCATAAAGATAGGCAACTGTAAGTTCGCATAACTTTTCGCCGAAAGGTTACGAACCTACGGTCGCCTACCTGATCGGTGATCAACCTGATCGATAAAAACCTACGGAATAGTTACAATATTTGTAATATATCAGCGGAATATTTTGTAACGATTTAAGGTTTATTTTTGACAACCTCATTTTTACCTAATTTTCTTAACAAAACAACCTCAGTAGCAATAGTTAGGAAAAAATTAGGTTTTAAATGAGGTTTGCGGAAACTGTTAAAATACGTTTTGGAAAATTCAACTGATATATTAAAAAATTGGTAATATATCAGTGGAATATTTTTAACACGTATGAATATTTGACAACCAACCTCATTTTCAACCTAATTTTTCTTACTATTGTTTAAAAAACCTCAGTAGCCAATGACACTCCCCACACCAACCTCATTACCTCATTATTCGTTTACGTTTTTAATGAGGTAATGAGGTTGGTGTGGGGAGGCGGTAATAGATCAGGTAGGCGACCGTAGGTTCGCAACCTTTTGGCGAAAGGTTACGTTGCCGAAGGCAACGATAAAATGGATTCGACAATAATTAAAATCAATTCAGATTTACCGTCGGCAAACGCCGACACGACCTTTCGGCGAAAGGTCGCCTACCTGTCTGGAGTAGCAAGTGCGTAACATGAGTTCTTAATTTTCTAGTTTAACAATGCGTTATAATTTTTCTACAAACAATTTCACAAAAAATTTTATTGAAAAATTACGAAAATTATATTTTCTGGAAAATTGCTCTTTACGCGGAATTTGAAAATTGTTATTCTACGCTCATTGATTGAAATTGATCCAAAAATTTTTATCGCAAAG
>JAITAZ010000034.1 GCA_031283825.1 Planctomycetaceae bacterium
AGTCATCAATCCCAGATCTCAAACAAGAACGTCCCCAATGTCTCCAACGTCCCCTTTGTCCCCTAAGTCCCCCCAAAAATTATCTTTGGCTTTTTAAAACCGTGAACGGTACTTATTCCTTTTATTTCTTTGATTTTTTTTCTGGCGTTGGTAATTTATTTTTTGAGTTGTTCATCATGTCGTCTAATTCTTGTGCGAAATCTCTTGCGTCTGAGAAGCGTAGATATACGCTGGCAAATCTTACATACGCAACTTGATCTAACTCTCTCAAATACGACATGACTCTCTCCCCAATAAAACGACTCGCAACTTCAGAATAAAAAGTTGAATTTACATCTCCCTCAACCTGCGCGATAAGAGTCGTTATCTGATCAGCACTGACCGGACGTTTCCAACAAGCACGTTCAAGTCCGCGTCGTAATTTCTCTCGATCAAATGGCGCTCGATGACCGTCTTTCTTTATCACTTGAATCGATGTAACCTCGACTCTCTCAAACGTTGTAAAACGCTTTCCACAATTACAACATTCCCGCCTGCGACGAATCACTCCTCCATCGTCGCTTGACCGCGTATCAACAACGCGATCATTGTCCTTATGACAAACCGGACATCTCATACAATTAACTCCCCGTATATTCTTTGATTTTTCTGTAAAGAGTCCTCTCTCCAATTCCTAAAATTCCTGCCGCCTCTTCTCTGTTGCCGTCAACCATCTCCAATGTTTGCATTATCGCAATACGCTCTATCTCCGCCATCGACTTGCCCGCCAACTTCGTAACCAACTCCGACCCCTCCGCCGCCGACAAAACTCGAACATCACCAGAACTCAATCCCGAAACTAAACCAGATTCTGAATCTAAATCTGACTCCGAATCTAAACCCAAATCTGATCCTGAACCTAATCCCGAACATGAACCCGAATACAAACCAGACCCAAAATTAACCGCAATCGCCGTATCCGAACTCAAATCCGACACCGACGACAATTGATCACCCGACATATTTTTCTCGACATTACTACTATTACTATTACCATCGCCGCCGATATTTTCATTTTCGTTACCGGAAAATGTCAGCACTCCGCCTAATTCTTCCGGTAGATCGTCTATGTCGATAATTCCGTCGTAATCGACAACCAGCATACTTTCAGCAACATTCCGCAACTGCCGAACATTGCCAAACCAATCATAACCAAAAAGAATTTTCCGCACCCGCTGCGTAATGCCCTTAATTTTTTTGCCATATCGATCAGAAAAATATTTTAGAAAATGATCAAGCAAAACTGGAATGTCCATTTTCCGCTCCCGCAACGGCGGAATACGAAGAGTTACCACCTTCAACCGATGATATAAATCTTGCCGAAACGTTCCCGCTTCAATCGCTTCTTCAAGATTACGATTTGTTGCCGATAAAATTCTTACATTGACATTTATCGTATTGTTAGAACCAACCCGCGTGATTTCGCCATTTTCAAGTACACGCAACAATTTCACTTGCGTTGACGTCGGCATGTCTCCGATTTCGTCAAGAAAGATTGTTCCTCCGCTTGCATACTCGAATTTTCCGATACGGTCTGCCAACGCACCCGTAAATGCACCTTTGACATGTCCGAAAAATTCACTTTCAAGAATATTCTCACTTAACGCGCCGCAATTAAGAGCAACAAACGGTTTATTCTTACGCGGACTATTTTGATGCGTAGCTTGTGCAAATAACTCTTTACCGGTTCCAGTTTCACCTTGAATAAGCACGGTTACGTCTGTTGACGCAACTCGTTTTAGCCGATCAATAATCGCTAACATTTGCGGACTATTTCCAACTACTCCATTGAATCCGAATTTCTCGTCGAGACGTTGCTTGAGTTCGCGGTTGATTCGCCGTAATTGCGAGCTTTCGGCGGCACGCTCTGTTATGGTGCGAAGTTGTTTAAGGTCGAGAGGTTTTTGCAAATAATTGAACGCACCGCTACGCATTGCCTCGACTGCTTTTTCAATTGAGTTATGAGCAGTCATTACAATTATTTCAGTTTCTTCAGATATTTGTTTGACAGCTTTAAGCAATTCGATCCCGCTGTCTTGATTTTCGAGCATAAGATCGGTAATAATCACGTCAAAATATTGAGAACCAGCTTTAGACAACGCCTCACGCTGAGAATGCGCAACCACACAATCCGCGTTGAGCTTCTCAAGACTAGCAACCACAACGTCCGCATGACTTATATCGTCGTCCACAACCAATATCGACAACGTATCGGGCAAAATTACACCTCGTAATCAAAAAATAAATGTAAAAGGAAAAGGAATCTCATAATCTTCAGCATAAAATTTAAGTAACCATTCGCGCGAAATAATCATTTGCATTTTACGCGATTATCCGTGTTTAAAAATAACTCCGCTGAAATTTTGCATGATTGTAATTAAATTTAATCTTTCAACAAGAAGGGGAATTTTGTAAATTAAAAATCAAGAAAAGAACTTAAAATTAAAAATAACCGCTCACTGTTTTAAACGCAGATAATAGGGGGATTTTTAAACGCGGATAATAACGGATTTGACGGATAATCGCGGAGAATGGAAATGATGCTTTTGTGGTAGAGAAGTCAATAGATTAAAGGGGATAAAGAAGTGAGTGAATGAGAAATTATAAGATTAATTAAGTGTGAAAATTATATTAAAATAAATAAACCAAACTAAATAATACAATTTTATAAATATTAAAATCGCCATTTGCATTTTCCGCGATTATCCGTCCTATCGGCTATTATCCGCGTTTAAAAAATCCCCTATTATCCGCGTTTAAAATTCCCCGAATTATCCGTGATTAAAAAACCGTGAATGGTTACAAATTAAAGATAACCGCTCACTGTTTTAAACGCAGATAATAGGGGGATTTTTAAACGCGGATAATATCTGATAGGACGGATAATCGCGGAAAATGCAAA
>JAITAZ010000105.1 GCA_031283825.1 Planctomycetaceae bacterium
CATATTAGCCAGCGCCGTTTTACATCATCTTAGAGATGACAACGACTGGGAAAACGTTTTTACAAAACTTTTTAAATCGCTAAAAATAAACGGATGCTTGCTGATCTCCGACTTGGTAACGCAAAATAACGAATCGTTAAACCAACTCTTACAACAACTATACGCCGATTACCTAGAAAAAACCGGAGGAAATGAATTTCGTAAAAAAGTTCTAGATTATATCGAAAAAGAAGATACTCCGAGATCAGTTACATATCAATTAGAACTAATGAAAAAAATCGGTTTCAGAGATGTTGAAATTCTACATAAAAACGTCTGCTATGCTTCATTCGGAGGAATAAAATAAGTAACCGTTCACGCACAAGAGAAAAATTTCTTAAGCCCTGAAACGGCAGCGTATGCTTACCCACCGCAACGCGGTGGGTTAAAACTCCGTTGCCCTTTCAGGGCGTAGGATTTTTTGCCCGTGCGTGTGAACGGTTACAAACATAATTTATACTAATTGTAAATAAATGTCATTAGACAAAGAAACGATTTTAATACTTGATTTTGGCACGCAATATTTGCAGCTTATTGCTCGGCGAGTTCGTGAACTTGGAGTTTATTCGCGTGTTGTTTCTCATTCGATTTCGGCGGATGAAGTTTGTAAATTATCACCTCGCGGGATAATTTTGAGCGGTAGTCCTTCAAGCGTTTATCATGAATCTAGTTTTGCTTGCGATCCCTCAATATTCGACTTGAATATTCCGACGCTTGGCATTTGTTACGGGATGCAAATAATGACTCACGTATTCGGCGGTAATGTTATTGCGTCGAATAATCGGGAGTATGGTCGCGCTTCAATATCATTAACTGACGTTGGCAAGTCGTCTGTTCTTTTTGCTAATACGCCGTCAACTCAAAACGTTTGGATGAGTCACGGCGATCACGTTACGCAAATTCCGCCCGATTTTAATTTGCTTGCCGAATCGTCCGGCAGTCCGATTTGCGCTATTCAACATCGCTCTAAACCTCTTTATGGATTACAATTTCATCCTGAAGTCGTTCATACCGATTCTGGTTTAGTTTTATTCAAAAATTTCATTTGCGGTATTTGCGGATGTCAACGCAACTGGACGATGCACAATTTCGCTCAATCTGCAATCGAACAATTCCGCAACGAGATCAATAATAACGACGTAATATGCGGTTTGTCCGGCGGCGTAGATTCGGCGGTTGTTGCGGCAATTTTGTCGAAAGCAGTCGGTTCGCATTTGAAATGTATTCTTGTTGACAACGGATTACTTCGCAAAAACGAAGCTGATAATGTTGTCAAAATGTTTCGTAATCATTTCGACGCGGAATTACTCGTAATCGACGCCGCCGAAGGATTTCTACAACGATTAGTCGGCGTTGACGACCCGCAAGAAAAACGGCGTCGTATCGGACATTACTTTATCGACATTTTCGCAGACGCTGCAAAAAATTTTAATAACGCGAAATTCTTGGCGCAAGGCACAATATATCCTGATATAATCGAAAGCGGCGGGAGTCTCGATCCGAACAGCGCGAAACCTGCCGCAACGATTAAACTACATCATAATGTCGGCGGATTGCCGGACGAGATCCAATTCAAACTAATCGAACCGTTACGCGAATTGTTCAAAGACGAAGTACGTCAACTCGGAATTGAATTAGGTTTGCCCGCTGAATTTGTGCGGCGTCATCCGTTTCCGGGTCCGGGTTTAGCGGTGCGTTGTCTTGGCGAGGTAACGAAAGAGAAAATAAACAAATTACGCGAAGCCGACGCAATAGTTATCGACGAAATAACTAAAGCTGGTTGGTATGATAAAATCTCTCAAGCGTTTGCTGTTCTTTTGCCCGTTAAGAGCGTCGGCGTGATGGGCGACAGCCGAACTTACGACGACACAATAGCAATCCGATGCGTCAAGACAGACGACTTTATGACAGCCGATTGGTCGGAATTGCCCGATTTTTTGTTACGAAAAATGTCAACGCGAATTATCAATGAAATTCAAGGCGTCAATCGCGTTGTTTATGACGTCAGTTCCAAACCGCCCGCTACAATCGAATGGGAATAAATCGAAACCGATATTTAGATAATTACGACGTCTAATCTCATTCTAACTTTCTAACTGTTTACGGTTTTTAAATTCGAATTATGAATTTTAAAAACCGTGAACGGTTACCTAACTTTTATAATAATAAAATGCCTATATCGCTTGATTGCGTACTTTGTCTGGCGCGTCAATCGCTTGAAGCATCGCGATTTGCTACTTGCGATGAGTCGATTCACGCGTCGGTATTGAAAAAAGTATTTGCGTTGTTGCAAGAAAAGGGATTTACGAATATACCTCCGCTAGTCGCGCAGGAAGTGCAACGTATAATCCGCCGCGAGACAAAAAATAACGACCCTTATGCCGTCCCGAAATCACGTTCAAACGAACTCATGCTCGGATTGATTGATTCGCTTTTTGATCGTGTTCGTAATTCGGAGTCGCCGGTTAGCGTTGCGGTTCAACTTGCAATTGCTGGTAATTCTATCGACTTTGCGGTTCGCGGAGATTGGTCGGACGAATCTATTTTGAACGTGATTGAAACGGCGTTGGAAAAAAAAATCGACGGCGATGTGAATAAATTTATCGATTGCGTGAAAAATTCAAAACATATTTTGTACTTGCTCGACAACAGCGGAGAAATCGTTTGCGATAGAATTTTAATCGAGGAGATAATGCGGCTTGTTCCGAATATCAAGATTACCGCTGTTGTTCGCGGGGAAGCGGTGTTAAACGACGCGACAAAATACGACGCAAATCAAATTGGACTTGATAAAATCGTAAACGTTATAGACAACGGAAACGACGCCGTAGGAACAATTTTAGAACAATGCGGCAATTCGTTTTTAGACGTTTTCAAAACAACGGATTTGATAATTTCTAAAGGTCTTGCTAATTATGAAACGTTAATTGAATATGATAGTAAACAAATTCCGCAAACGATTTGTTATTTATTTAAGGCGAAGTGTCCGTTTATTTCGCGATATGCCGGAATAAAGCTAGGCGATCCGGCGTTAATAATTACGTCTAACGGAGAAAAATTGTAACGAAAAATCAAATGCAACTTTTACCTGCGATAGATATATTAAACGCTCAATGCGTGCGTCTTAAACAAGGCGATTATAACGATGAAACTGTTTACGCGAAAAATCCGATTGATGTTGCGAAACATTGGTCTGATTGCGGTGCTGAGATAATTCATGTTGTTGATCTTGACGGCGCGAAAGAGAAAAAACCGGTTAATCGTGATCTCGTGTTGGAGATTGTTCGCGCCGTGAATATTCCTATTGAAGTCGGCGGAGGAATCCGAACGGAGCAAGCGATTAAAGAATATCTTGACAATGGAATTGAGCGAGTCGTGATAGGAACTTTAGCGATTAAAAATCCAGATTGGTTTTGTCGGATGTGTGAAAAATTCCCGTATAAACTAGCACTTGGAATAGACGCGAAAAATGGTTTGGTAACTACGGAGGGGTGGAGAGAAACGAGTAAAACATCTGCAATTGAATTAGCTCAACAGTTCTCGGAATTAAAACTTGCTGCTATTATTTACACGGACGTTGCCAAAGATGGAATGTTAAGCGGCGTTAATTTCGACGAAATAATAACTATGCGTGATGCTGTATCATTCCCAATAATTGCTTCTGGCGGAATATCATCTATTGACGATATTAAAAAACTAAAATCGTTAAACATTCCAGCGTGTATAATAGGCAAAGCGCTCTATGAAAAAAAATTCTCATTAGAAGACGCCCTAAACGCAATTCGATAAAAATAAGCGAACCTGTTCACGCTCAAGAGAAAAAAAACGTAACCGTTCACGAATTTTTTTATTTTTTTATCGAAAAATTAAAACGTGAATATTTACAAATTAGCAAATGTAGAGACGCAATGCCTTGCGTCTCATTGTTCGATCCAAAGATCACCGATAGAGACGCAAAGCATTGCGTCTCTACTGTTGGTTTAGCCATTCAAAAACGGTAATTGTTCACGCGCACGAGAAAAAATCCTTCGCCCTGAAAGGACAGCGGAAAAAATATTATAATGAATATTCGTTACA
>JAITAZ010000117.1 GCA_031283825.1 Planctomycetaceae bacterium
AAAATTTCAACAACGTTTTCAAACGTTACATCGGTTATACAAACTGCGTTTAATCCGATAACTAACATCGTTCAAAATGTTGTCAGTAAGATTTCAACTGCGTTTTCAAGTATCGTGTCGATTGTACGAACAGCGTTTAATCCGATTACTAACATTGTTCAAAATATTGTCGGCAAAATTTCAACAACGTTTGCAAGCGTCGCATCGGTTGTACGAACTGCGTTTAATCCGATTACTAATATAGTTCAAAATGTTGTCTGAAAAATTTCAACAACGGTTGCAAGTGTCGCATCGGTTATACGAACTGCGTTTAATCCGATTACTAATATTGTTCAAAATGTTGTCGGAAAAATTTCAACAACGTTTTCAAACGTTACATCGGTTATACGAACTGTATTTAATCCGATTACTAACATTGTTCAAAACGTTGTCGGTAAAATTTCAACAACGTTTGCAAGCGTCGCGTCGGTTGTTCGAACTGCGTTTAATCCGATAACTAACATCGTTCAAAATGTTTCAACAACGTTTGCAAGCGTCGCATCGGTTATACGAACTGCGTTTAATCAGATTACTAATATTGTTCAAAATATTGTCGGAAAAATTTCAACTGCGTTTTCAAGTGTCGCGTCGGTTGTACGAACCGCGTTTAATCCGATAACTAACATCGTTCAAAATGTTGTCAGCAAAATTTCAACAGCGTTTACAAGCGTTGCGTCGGTTGTACGAACTGCGTTTAACCCGATAACTAACATCGTTCAAAATGTTGTCAGTAAAATTTCAACAACGTTTTCAAACGTTACATCGGTTATACGAACTGTATTTAATCCGATTACTAACATCGTTCAAAATGTTGTCGGTAAGATTTCAACAGTGTTTTCAAACGTTGCGTCGGTTGCACGAACTGTATGGAGTCCAATAATCGGCATCGTTCAAAATGTTGTCAGTAAGATTTCAACTGCGTTTTCAAGTATCGCGTCGATTGTACGGACTGTATGGAGTCCAATAATCGGCATCGTTCAAAATGTTGTCGGTAAGATTTCAACTGCTTTTTCTGGAGTTGCGTCGGTTGTACGAACTGTATGGAGTCCGATAATTGGCATCGTTCAAAATGTTGTCGGAAAAATTTCAACTGCGTTTTCTGGAGTCGCGTCGGTTGTACGAACTGTATGGAGTCCAATAATCGGCGTTGTTCAAAACGTTGTCGGAAAAATTTCAACTGCGTTTTCAAGTGTCGCGTCGATTGTACGAACTGTATGGAGTCCGATAATCGGCGTTGTTCAAAATGTTGTCGGAAAAATTTCAACTGCGTTTTCAAGTATCGCGTCGGTTATAAGAGGTGCGTTGAGTCCGATTACTAGTATTGTTCAAAATATTATTGGTAGAATTTTTGTAACGTTTAATAATATTCTTTTTCCTGCGACAACAATTTTAAGCGGATTGTCGATTATAATATTAAATTCATTTTCAAATGTTGCGTCGGTTGTGAAATCTACGTTAAGTCCTTTGATTGGAATCGTTCAAAATATAGTCCGAAATATTCCATTGATCTCCGCAAATATTAGTTCCGTTATACAGACTACATTAACGTCAATGTTTGGAGTGGTTCAAAATGTTGTTGGTAAAATTTTATCGGCGTTTAACAATGCTGTTGCCGGTATATCGAATTTTTGTAACGTTATTAAAAATTTATTTTCGACTTCGTTTCTTGATTTGAATACAATCGTGTCTGGTTTTGGAAATACATTTAACAGTATTTTCAGTAATTTTGGCATATCATTGACATGGCTTGGCGACCAATTTAATCAATTATATTCCGCGATAGCCGAGACCTTTGACGCTATAGTTGCGTCGCTTGGTCGCGGCGATATAGAATCAGCGATTCAGGTAATTTGGGCTTCGATAAAATTGATTTGGTTACAAGGCGTTAATTCTCTGGTTACGACTTGGTATTGGCTTGTTGAAACGCTACAAGAGGCATGGGCGGTATGTATTTTCAAAATATCAGAATTACTCGCGTCCGCATGGTTTGGCGTCCAACAATTCTGGACAGAAACAGTTTATACGATGTCAACTTTGTGGATCGGATTTTCCGATACAATAATTTCAACTTGGAAAAAAGCGGAACAAGCCATCGCACAAGGTATCGGATATATTATCGCTAAAATGCAGGGACTCGATCCAAATGAAATGTCAAACTTAATCAACGACGATTACGAGCAACAAGCCCGTCAACGCGAATCGGACAAGAATCGTCGTTTGGCAGATGTTCAAGAACAACGCGATCAAAAGATTACTTCGCTTAAATCAGAACGCGAAGGAACGCTTGATGTATTACAACAAGATTTTGCTCATAATTCTAGTATTCGTAATTCGGCTTACGAGTCGAAACTTGCGGCGCAAGAGCAAGAACTTGCAGCGGCAAAAGCAGCTTACAATGAAGCGATTAATCGTGCAAAAAATCCTGTTGTGTCAGACCCGAACAAACCTGAATCTTTACAGGAACGTTTAAGAACAAAAGTTGATGATGCCATGCGAGGCTTTAAAGCGAATACTAATCTTGAATCGAAAGTTTCCGTTTCAGGTTCGTTTAGCGCAGCGGCGTTGCAAAGTATGGGCGCGGGGTCGTCTATTGATCGCGTCGCCAAAGCAACGGAGAAAAGCGAAAAACATCTTGAGAAATTAGTCAATAAAAACGACAAACCAACAAAGCAAACGTCGGCTAAAAAAATTGACGATTCCGAAAACGAAAACGGCGATAATATCGTTGTTGCCGAACTCAAGCAGCAAACTCGTTTCTTACGCGACATCTCAAGTAATTCGCAATTGAAATTTCAATAATTGGATAATTCTTTTACGTATTCGGGTTGTCGAATTATAAAAACAACGTTCCTGAATGCGGGGGCGATTCAATTTAATTTTTGTAACGAAAATATGTCAACATCTAAAATAGAAGAGGTACTTGGTTTTAATTCGACGCGAACTAATGATTCGGATTCGCTTACTCGTCGATTTTATGTAACGTCCGATTCGCCTGAAACTGCCAATGTTGATTTTCATGATTATGCGAAAAATTTAACTATTCCCGATAATTTTGAACTCGGCAATATCGAACTCGACGAGGAGAAAAACGCCAACGGATTATATTTTGGAACGATAACATTTGTTTCGCTTAATCCGAAAATTAAAAATCAACTTGACGACGATTTGTTTGAACTCTATGGCGAAAAATTATCAACCGGACGCAAAGCGGCGTCGCATGAGCGGCGTTTTCGAATCAAAGCAGACGATACGAAATCCGCTAAAATTAAGCTCGAAAATTATATTCGTAACAATAATTCTACGTCTGGTCGATTGCATATTAGCGAAATTAGCGTTGACGAATCTTCAAACGGCGACGGCTTTTTTTCGGGCGTTGTTACTTATAATAATCCGGATCACAAAGGCGACTTTGATAAAATTGACGGTTTAATTCCTGCTTACGGCAGTCGGTGGAGCGAACAATACGACAATGGAATTCATACGTCATCGGTTGCGGAAGACGTTTTTGAACTTCGCGGTTATCCTGATTCATTTTCGGCTTTGCAAGCGCTGAAGTCGGCTTTTCCGAATCCGTATATTAAAGAGATCAATATTGAAGAGGATTCAGGCGGCGCAGATAAAACTTACATCGGACGCATTCGACGCACGGAAGAGTTGCCGGAACTTGATCTCGAAAATAAACGTTCAATATCGTTTGAGGTTTCCGGTAGTCAAACGAAGATGACGCATTCGTTATTAACTCGTGGTTCGTGGGCTTCGGGTAATAATTCTCCTCGCGATTATGGCGGCTTGATCGGCGTTACCGATGATGGCGTCGAAGGCGTTGATATCGATACGGCGGTCTCGACGTTTTCTGAAACGGTATATTTTTATCCTTGGTTCTTAACGTCGTCTTATGTTGCGTTTCTTGCTCGTGCTTATGGTCATGTTAACATGACTCCGTTTCGCGGATTCGATATTGGCGAAGTTCGTTTTCTTGGCGCGAATGGTTCTTATCGATACGGAGACACGGCAGTCGAGTTGACTTTTAAGTTTGCCGTTTCGCCAAACGCAATGAATATTCAAATCGGAGAAATCGTAATTCCATTCAAATACGGATGGGATTATCTTTGGATTCGATGGGCGGATGTTAAACGCAACAACGTTTCGGTCAAGACTCCAATTGAGGCGTATGTCGAACAGGTTTATCCCGGATTAAATTTTTACTTGTTAGGAATAGGTTGATATGGGCAAAAACGAATTTCAACATGTCCGTAGCGGAGAGTCGTTTGCTATCGGAGCTACGACATTTAACGCGATGCTCGACGCGGCACAAGCTCATCGTAATCGTTCAATAAATCTTTCAACACATGGCAACGGTTTTGATTCGCTTTTCATACATATTGTCAATGAGACGAATAAACCGCTTGTACGATTCGACGTTGTTGGTCTTGAAGAGCCGCTTGAGACAAATAATATCGATATTTTTTGTAACAGAATTATTTTCAGAGGCGTCGTTCCGCAGCAGAAACATTCTGGTAAATTCGCGATAATTCAACAAGACGCATCGCCGGATATGATAGTTCGTGCTTGTGTCTTTGGCGTTACTATTGCAAAGATTCAGATTCCGCAGAATTTTCGTAACGAAAATTATAGATTAAAATATTGCGATATTAAAGTCGGCGAAACGAGCAAACTTATCTCTGGCGGACAAACTGAAATACTATGGAATAACGCGGTTGTTTCCGGCGAAATCTGCTGGGCAATAATTCGCGTCGGCGGAGGAGGACGCTCAACAATATTCCCAGTTAAATTGCAACAATGCGGAGGTGAACAAGGAACCGATAAAAAATCAACTTCATGGACATACAATGTCTTCGACGCATTAACTGACGAACAATTAGACGAAAATATTTCGCCAACGTCCGAACCGCATCAATGGAGACGTCCGTCTATCGGTGCTTTGACTATTGCTACGTTTGGCTACGCACATTATCGTAACGATAATAAACTCGTTCTAGGTTGGATTAACGAAGTTCCTTTACTCGCGGCTTGTTCAGATTATGTCTAATATTGGAAAAATTGCAGTCAATAAATCCGGTTCTCAAATTGTATTAGCGAATGGTCGCGTTGCGGCGTTTAATCAGAATGGAGTCTGTGCCGACTGTTGCAAGCCGCGTATTATTGCGTCATACGTAATGAATAATTCTTTGCCTTGGGATTTGCGACAATATCAAGGCGATAATATCGCGCCGCCAGATTCACGTTGGCGAATCATAGAGGTTGGTTATAACAATACGTCTCGTACCGGCGTCGTTGATGAGAACGGAAAATTAGTAGGATTACCGGCTCAATTCACACCGGGTTATTCATACAGCACATACAGACTTGAAATCGGATGTCCGCAAACAAACGGCGTTGTCCGATGGTCTTAATTATCGTAACAATAATTTAAATGTTAAATACTCACATGCCTTTTTTAACGCGTTCTTTAGACAATGAACGCGTGTTTCTATTTTGTCAGGCGGACGAAAAACATATTTGGAAAATTTTCGTTTCAATAAATGACGATAATCCGATTCGCATTGATACGGGTTTTTCAGATGAAATAATCGAATGTTCTCCAGCGGCATGGCAGGACGAAACCGGATGGCATCTGTCGTTTATTGCAGGAGGAGAAATTTCTAATCCGATTTATCATCTTTATCGAATGGACGGAAAGACGTTTGAGACACTTTCGCGTCCTGTTGCAATTCGTCCGACAAAGACAGGATTCATTTATCGCGACCGCATGGTTACCGGCACGATTCAAGACATAATAAATATTCACGAGCCAAGCGGAGACAAAATAATTGAATTGCCAAACGCCTACATTTACAGAGTAAGCTATCGTGCAGACAACGTAGATTCGCTCATCATAAGCGGACAATGGATAGGAGACGACGAGATTTTTTCAATTGAATACAATCTCAAAACAGACGAACAACAACTTATTGAATGCGACGGAAAAATCGCGTACAAACCGACTATTTACGGTAATGAAATTTTATACGCCGACCGCGTTGGAGAATCTTTTGAATCGCGTCGAATATGTCAAGCGAAACAATCGCATCATAAAAAATGTTGTATTGCCTCGCTGCGTCAATTCGACAATATCGACTTGACATTTAATCAACCAACTAGATGCCGTTGCAAAAATAAAGCGTCTGAAAATAACGACGATGTTTCGCGTCAATCTTGTATCGAGTGTGTTGAGAAACATGTCGGCGCAGCATTTGTTATCGCGTCGGAAATTCACGACGGATACGCCGCGCATCGATTGAGATTGATCGGACATCTGCACGAGGCTGAAGACGAATCGCAAGAGTTTTTAGAATTACACAACTTGATTCGGCAAGCCAGAAAAGAATATCAAAAAAATAATGCAATTCCGAATTGGGAATTATTGTCGCAAAAAATCACAGAGATAAATCAATTACAAAAATCCAATTTCTCAACGCTTTAACATGCTAGTCAAAAATACTTTAATTCGACCTCATGGGAATCGTGAAGTTTCGATTTCATGGACAAGCGAATCGGAATATGTTCGCTCGTATATTTTTTGTAACGGAAAATTAGTCGTCGGTTCGTTTCTTACAAACTCTACACAACGTAACGTTACATTGCCGACGCGAGTCAATTCTACGCTCAAGTATGAAGTTCACGATTTGACTGAAAATGAAATACCGAATTCGACAGAAGAATCGCCGCTAGTCTGTCCGACAATCGCATGGAATAGCGTCGATAATGCAGTCGCATATAAAATCTATCACACGATTTTTGATACAGGAATAATCGAATCGTTGCTATTAAAAATTCCGGCGCAAAAGACAAATCGTATTGAGATCGGTTGTCCGATTAAACTTGAAGGTCGTGGCGGAAGATGGCATTATTTCCGAGTCGAAAGCGTTGACCAATTCGGAAACGAATCGATCAATGAAATCATTCCGTATTTTGCAGCAGATTTACCGCCAACACCAGAACTGACAATTTTACGTAACGTAAATTCAGGCTTGTTATCATTTCAAATTTTATAATTTTAAACTGCTCGCATGAGATTTTCAAACGAATTTCTCAAGCGTTTATCATAAAGGAGAAAAATCATGTCAACTCCAACGCCCGACAAACTCGGCATTTATTATGCGTCAAAATATCTTGATGCATCCGGAACTGTTATTGAACGCTATGTTGATAATCCGATTTCGTCGCTTTCATTTACTGTATTGAATATCGCCGAACCGACCGACGCATGGAACGGCGCAGTTGGATATTTTACAGATACCGCAACCACAACACTACGCGGCGCAACTTTTCATGTACGCAAATGGGACAAAGAATCAAATACTCTTACCTTGTCGTCGCCGCTGCCGGTTACGCCGACAAATGGTGAAAAATTCGTTATATTTGTTGGAGGAAAACAAACCTCAAACAAGGAAGTCCTTTGTATGAAAGTCGGAGGAAAACAACCGGAAATTGAATCTATCAAAGGAACAAATATCACCGGCGTTACGATAAAAAAAGTTTCTCCGCTACTCGGAGAAGGCACGCTATATCTTAATTATCTCTACTCGACTCGCGAACTGCAAATCAGAATGGCAACAACTACAGATTACGGTCCACTAGTAACTTTCACAAGCGACGCACAAAACGTCGTTCTGTTTGCACGCGATATGGTCGGATATATTCTTATTGACGTCGCGTTTGCTCAACTGCCTACAACAAATAGAACCGATACGTTTACTATCGCGACTCCAAAAGGAAATATGATTCCCAATTACGAAGGTTATGAAACCAATGACGGAATTGGTCGCACTCGTTATCATCTTTTTGTCGTAAAAAATCGCGCTACCGATTACGAAGAGGCAATTTCAGGAATGATGCTCTGGAGCGGCAAACCCGCCGGAACAGAAACAACTTTAAGCAGCAGCTATAGCGTGCCAATAACAACGCCGATTACTATGACTGTCGCAAATGCGTCAACGTGGCCTACGAGAGGATTCTGGATAAAAAATAAAACCATCGCCGCGCCAAAATATGATTTGAGATACGTCGATTACAGAAGTGGAAATAATTTATACATAAAACCAGTCGTATGGGCGACAGTACCTTTCAGAGAAGGCAATTCATACTTGCAACGCGGAGTTGAAATTATAACAAATTACGCGACTTTAGATTACGCTATCATCGACCAAGTTGTTATTACAAGCGGTTCGCTAAATAACGGCGATGCATCGGGGACTTTATATCTTAAAAAATATGTTTCGTATTCGTCATATTGGTATTCCGGTTATGAAATGCGTATAAAATCATCTGGTCTTAAATGCGCGATGATAGACGGCTATTCTGTTCGCGGATACCGCAATTGCAGCGCAGTAACATGGAACTCCGGCAACACAATCGAACCGGCGTCGGACATCGATATCGGAATTGAATTTCCAGATAAAAACGGACTATTCAGCAATATGGAAAATGAAAATATCATGCCGCCAGTCTCTTTCGAATGCGTTGACGATCAACTCAAAAATTTATTCACAGGTCCGATTTTTCCAGAAACGACAATAGGAATCTGGACGCGAGAAACTATACTAGACGGAACGCAAGCAAGACAAAATATCGAAGGCGATATTTCTCTGGAATGGTACTAAATCATCGAAAAAAATAAGGACAATTTGAATGTCGTCAATATTATTATCAAACCGTTTTGATTGTATTCGCCATAAATCTGTTCGTTTATACAACAGACCGAATATTTATCGTTACAGTTATTCAGACCGTCTGCGTAATTCATTTAATAGTCTAATACCGATTCCGCGTCTTAATGTTCCGTGTCGATATAATTCATTTTCACATACGTACAAAGACAGCATAAACGCAATTTACGATATAACGCGATTTCGCGAATATAAATTAATTTATCAAATTGATTCTATTCGCGATTCTATTCTTGACGCAATTAGCAGTCGATATAATCAAAAAAGTAAACAATATAATCGCGCTAAAAGTTATTGCGACGCGATTCAATTTATCAGCGGTTACGGATATCTGAACAATCGTTTTGATGTTATTTTAGTTCAGCAAGAAAGAATAAAAAATTTACGCGATAGTATCGCAAATTTTTTTTATACGAAATTCAAATGCAGATTTAATATTGGCAACGGTAAATCGAAATACCTTGTCCGACAACGGTTTGATACGTTACAGTATTTTACGAAAGAACGTTTACGCGGAATAAATCAACTTTCCGTCGCAGGTAAATTTCGTATTCCGAACAAGAGCGATTTTATTTTTTCACGTGATGAATTAACTATCTCGCAAAATTTATTTGCGTATAAATATGATTTACTAGACCGCAATTGTTATCTAGGTTCAGGCAGATTCGATTCGCCTATTATCGGTTTGCCTTCAAGTAAAGCGAGTTTACTTTTTGACGTAGCCTCAATAGGCAATGCTTTGTTAAAATTTGGTTATCAAGCATTCGTCAAATCAGGATGGAGAATTATTGTACGAAATTTATTGACCAACGAAATCGCCGAACTCGGATTTATCGACGCCGATTCAGCAACGCATTCTTTGACGGATATTTCACTGCCAAACGGCGATTATGAAATATCCGTTCTTACGTCGTCTTTATTCTGGCAAGATACAATCGACTTAAAAAATAGGACGTTTTCTATCAATGACGACAGCGACAACGATTTATCGTTACCGTTAATCTACAATTTGAGATCGTCTATTTTAAATAACGTAACGATAATTGAATGGTCGGCAAATCAAGTTGATAATAATGATTGTATTTTTGGAATATGGTATTCGTCCGACTCGCCGGTTGATATTAATCGACAACCCGATTCAAATATTTTTTACGACTCTTCTCAAACGGAATATCGCACAACTCTATCTCAACGCGAACCGACTTATATTACAATCGCAGTCATACAAGCCGGAAACAATCCAATCGTAGGAAAAGCTCATGAATTGTTTCTTGATTGGAGTCAAATTCCACCGCATGCGCCGGACGATGTTGTCGTGATAGATTGAATTTTTACGTCAACGAATTCTAAATATCAATTTGTAATTTCTTTCAAATCAGAAAAAAATTATTGGTCAATTGAACGAAAAGTATAGCGTTGTTCGAGATTTTTTTTGTAAATTCTGGAGAAATTTTGAAAATTCTGGATAATTTTTAGAAATTTTTGAAATTATCTAAAACATTGCCTTGTAATGTTTTGAGTTTTGTGGCTTAATGTTACGCGACGTCAGGCAACGTCGCCGGACGCCAAACAATAACCCATTAAATTTGAAAGGGCAAAAATATG
>JAITAZ010000218.1 GCA_031283825.1 Planctomycetaceae bacterium
AAGAAAAATGCAAAGACGACTAATAACTGTATTAGAACGAACCCCCTACGGTATTAAATATTTCGCAAAACGCGATAAAGTCGCTATAGCTAGAGGTAAAACTGAAGGTATCGCCGAAGGTATAACCGAAGGTATAGCAAAAGGTAAAGCCGAAGGTATCGCCGAAGGCATAATACGAGTTTTAACTCGTCGATTTAACTCGATGCCGAAAAAATTGCAAAGGCAAATTATGGAAATTAAAGATATTGATAAACTCGACGAACTTATAGGTATCGCCGCAACGTGCGTATCAATCGACGAATTCGCTGACACATTTAATTAAACATTAAAAATAAACGTAACCATTCACGGGTTTTTAAAATTCCTCTGTTATCAGTGTTTAAAAACCGTGAACAGTTACGTTTTTTAAGGGACAAGAGGGACGATAGGGACATTAAGGACAGAAAGGACATTGTTGTTTGAAATCGAATATTAACGACTCCAATGATATTACTCTTGAGTTTTTTCAATTAGATTAAAACAACAACGTCGCTATTGTTCCTTTTGTCCCTAACGTCCCTTTTGTCCCTTAAAAAAATTACCTTTAAACTTCTCTAAAAAAATTCAACTAAATTAAAACATGAGATATAATCCTGCAATAATCGAACCCAAGTGGCAATCATATTGGGCGAAAAATAATACATTCGCGACGCCGCAAGTTCCATCGGGGAAAAAGATGTATATTCTTGACATGTTTCCATATCCAAGCGGAAACGGTTTGCACGTTGGACACCCCGAAGGCTACACCGCAACCGATATCGTCAGCCGTTTTGAAACCATGAACGGAACAACCGTATTGCATCCAATGGGATGGGACGCCTTCGGTTTGCCCGCCGAACAACAAGCTAAAAAAACCGGAATCCCACCTCGTCAAATAACCGAAACTAATATCGACAACTTCCGCCGACAACTCAAAATGCTCGGATTCTCATACGACTGGAATCGCGAAATCGCAACTACCGACATCAAATATTTCAAATGGACTCAATACATCTTTCTGATGCTCTACAACACTTGGTTCGATCACGAATCACAAAAAGGACGACCAATCTCCGAATTGCCAATTCCGCCCGAAGTCGCCGACGTCGAATCATATAAAAACGAACATCGACTCGCTTATCAAATTGAAGCGCCCGTTAATTGGTGTCCGGCGCTTGGAACGGTGTTGTCAAACGAAGAAGTAATACAAGGTCGAAGCGAGCGCGGGAATCATCCGGTCGTAAGAATGCCGCTAAGACAATGGATGCTAAAAATCACCGCCTACGCCGATAGACTCGAAAACGATCTCGAACAACTCGATTGGTCAGAAAGCATTAAAACGTTGCAAAAAAATTGGATCGGTCGAAGCGTCGGAGCAGAAGTCGATTTCTATATCGGCAAATTATTTTCCGTTACAAAAAATAATTCAAACAAAACAGACTCCAATTCCGACTCCAAACTTGACTCTAAATCCGAATCTAAATTTTCTACCGACGAATTTAATACGTGGAAAAAAGAACGCGAGCAATCCGGTTTCCCTCGTAAACCCTCCGACGACGTTTTGCGAATTTACACGACTCGTCCCGACACGTTATTCGGCGCGACATACATGGTCATCGCGCCGGAGCATCCGCTTGTCGGCAAGTTGACGACAGATCAGGAGCGTCAATCGGTAGAAAAATATTGCGAGCAAGCGGCGTCGAAAAGCGATCTTGATCGAACTGATTTAGCCAAAGAAAAGACCGGAGTTTTTACCGGTTCGTTTGCAATAAATCCGTTGACCGGAAAACCAATTCCGATTTGGGTTGCCGATTATGTTTTGATTTCTTACGGCACGGGCGCGATTATGGCAGTTCCGGCGCATGATTCGCGAGATTTTGAATTTGCCAAAGCGTTTAATCTGCCGATTATTCAAGTCGTTCAGAAGGTCGCGAAGTCGGACGCAAAATCGGACTCGTCTGACGGCGGAATTATCGTAACGAAAAATACTGTCGAGCTTGACGAGGCGTTTACGGGTTTAGGCGTAGCGGTCAACAGTGGACAATACGACGGGTTGAGTACGGTTGCGTTTAAGGAAAAAATTACGGCGGATTTGTTGAAATCTGGGATTGGTCGCGGGGCGGTGAATTATAAAATTCGCGATTGGCTTTTTAGTAGGCAACATTTTTGGGGCGAACCGTTTCCGATTCTGCATGAACTCGACGACGCCGGAAATTTAACGGGCAAAACGATTCCGCTTGACGTCTCCGAACTTCCGCTTGACATACCGACCGGTCTGACTTTCGACGCGAAACATAATTCGCCGGAGCCGCCGCTAGAACGCGCGTCGGAAGATTGGTTGTATATTTTTCGTAACGGAAAAAAATACAAGCGTGAGACAAACACGATGCCGCAATGGGCTGGCTCATGTTGGTACTATCTGCGATACATCGACCCGAACAACGACGCGGCGTTAATTGATCCAGCTCTTGAGCGAGCGTGGATGCCGGTTGATCTTTATGTCGGCGGAGCGGAACATGCGGTTTTGCATCTGCTTTATGCGAGATTCTGGCATAAAGTTTTATTCGATTATGGAATTGTTTCGCAACCGGAGCCGTTTAAGAAGTTAGTAAATCAAGGAATGATTTTGGGCGAGATGGAATTTACGGGATTCAAAAATTCCGGCGGCGGTTGGATTTCGGCGGAGTTGGTTGACATTGATCGCGATGGCGGCGGGGCGTTGAAAACCGACAGCGGCGTGAAATTGCAGGGCGTCAAGATTGACAACAAGCAGGTTGTAAAACGGGGCGAAAATTTTGTGCTTGTCGAGGATGAGCGGATTCAAGTTGACAGTAGAGCGAACAAGATGTCGAAGAGTCGCGGGAATGTGATCAATCCTGATTCGATAGTTTCCGATTACGGCGCGGATTCGTTGCGGCTTTACGAGATGTTTATGGGACCATTGGAGTCGGTAAAACCTTGGTCGATGGACGGCGTTAATGGAGTTCGCGGTTTTCTCGATAGAGTTTGGAAGATGATTGTTTCGATTTCGGCGGAGGAATCTACGTTGGACGAATTGGTGCAAGGGGTCGAACCGACGGAAGTTCAGAATCGAATGTTGCACAAGACGATTAAGATAGTTACGGAAGACATTCGCAACATGTCTTTCAACACGGCGATTGCGAGAATGATGGAGTTTACGAATTTTTTCTTAAAAGAGCGGATTAGACCGAAATCGGCGATGGAGAAATTCGTGTTGATATTATCGCCGTTTGCGCCGCATATTGCGGAGGAGTTGTGGTCGATTTTGGGACATGACAAAACAATTACGTTTGAGAAATGGCCCTCTTTCGACGAATCGGCGATTAAAGAAACAACGATTGAGATTCCGGTATCGATCAATGGCAAGTTGCGTTCAAAGGTAGTTGTATCGGCGGACGCAGACGAATCAACGATTGAAAATATCGCGATTGCAGACCCAAAAATCAACAGTTTAATCGAAGGAAAAACAATCGTAAAAAAAATTATAGTACGCGGAAAAATGGTAAATCTAGTAATTAAAGAGTAAGGAAAAATTCGGAATTCGGAATTCGGAATTATTCATTTGTTTTCCTTTTTCTGCGTTTTTTGCGTTTAAATTTAATAAACACTTTAAATGCAGAAAATTAGCAGAAAATTAGGAAAGTAAAATTCAGAATAAATATTGTTACAAATATTTATTTGTTGTAATTGTTCACTGGTTTTTAGATTCATAATTCATAATTCCGAATTCCGCATTCCGAATTCCGAATTTAAAAAAACATGATATTAGTTGGATACAGAGCTACGGGCAAGACGACGGTTGCGTCGATATTGAGTGATCGTTTTTTGATTCCTGCGATTGATAGCGATAAGGAAATAGAGCGTGAAGCCGGAAAGAGTATCGCGGAGATTTTTGCGAGTTGTGGAGAAATTGTATTTCGTGATATGGAAGAGTCTATAATTTCGCGATTATTATTGCGTGGTGATTCTATGATTCTTTCGACTGGCGGTGGCGTGATTTTGCGTGAATCTACAAGAGAAAAACTTCGTCTTTCTGGTAAAGTTGTGTGGTTGCAAGCGTCGCCGGAAATAATTTTAGGACGAATGCAAGCTGACTCAAAAAGTAAAACGACTCGACCGAGTTTAACGTCGTTGCCTCCTCTTGATGAGATTATAGAGTTATTAGAAAAACGAAAATCTCTTTACGAGCAAGTTTCGACGATATCAATCAACACCGACAATTTAACCCCAACTCAAATCGCCGACCAATGCGAAAAATTTCTAAAATAAAATAATTTGTCATACCGCTGAAATATTACAAAAATTTCCTCTTGACTTGGATTGTTAGAATTATTATTATCCGTCAATCGAGTTGTGTTGTAGCGGAATTTTGGTTACAGCGTAACTGATTTAACCTAAAATCGTAATATATCAGTGGAATAATTTTACCGGACAATTTTATTTTTCTTTGTCCTGCAAGGACAGTACTTTATTAACCGTATGCTTTAGCATACGGTAACAGCAATAACACATTTAAAAGTCCCGCTAGGGACGACACTTGATATTAAGAACGAGATACAATTTTTTTGCGTTATCATGTGTCGTCCTTGCAGGACTTAGTAATTCGGGGGACTTTACCGTAAGCTAAAGCATACGGTTAATAAAGTGTCGTCCCTAGCGGGACTGAAGAATCTACGATTCAACGAAAATACAATGCTGTTACAATTATTCCACTGATATATTACAAATAAGGTTCGTCTTTCATCGCCTTGATAATAATTAAAAAAACAAATATTCCACTGATATATTACCAAATTTTTTATCAAATTTAAACGCAGAATATCGCGTAAATAAGCCGTTATAAATATTACGCTGAAATATTACCAAATATATTACTGAATAATTATGAAAATTAAGCCAAGCATAAATTATAAATAATTATTACCCAAACCGCGCCCGTTAAAAGTAAATATAAACGCTTCTTCTTACTATATCGAAAATAAAACGCTGAAATAATCGTTACAAAAAATAAAAGCGGAATCGAAATCATTCCGCATCCGAATCCAATTATTACGGCGGTTAAAAACGGCAATAATATTCGTAACGAAAATTCAAATCTGCCGCGATTTTTTAATCTCGATTTTTTTCTTTTTCGCGAATTGTCGTTATTCGGAAAATAAAACCGAAAACCTACAATCATAATCGCAGTCGAAATAATTATCGTTACAATAACGAAAAATAAATTAACGCCGTTTAATTTTGTATAAAACTCAATTTTGTCTAAATAATAAAACGCTATCGGACTAATTATCGTTACAGGAATAAATAATTTGACCGGTATTTTATTTCGATCAAATTCAATTAGTCCGGCGGCAAATAATGTAACGATAATTCCAAAATAATATAACGAAATAACAATATTCTCAAAAGGCAAAATATCGCTACAAGAATAAAAAATAACGGCGGAAATTGATCCCGAAATCAAACCAGAAATCGCCTCCACTACCGGATAACGCAGACTAATCAACTCGCGACAATCACGACATCGACCGCCAAGCATTATCCAACCAAACACCGGAACATTGTCATAAGGACGTATCAACCGCTTACACTTCGGACAATGAGACGACGGATACGAAAGCGATAAACCAAATGGTAAACGATAAATCACAACATTCAAAAAACTACCAACACAACTACCAATTAAAATCGCTAAAATAATACAAAATATACTCGACAATGACATGATAATTTTAAAAGTAAAGAATTCGGAATTCGGAATTTTTGTAACGATATTTCATCGCAATATGCGTAACCGTTCACAGTTTTTAAACACGGATAATAGGCGAATTTTAAAACCCGTGAACGGTTACCAATATGCTTTCTGTTTTTTCTGCGATATTTTGCATTTTCTGCGTTAAAATTTAGCGTTAAAGTTAAACTCCAAAAACGTAGAATGAATCGTTATAAATATTCCAGCTGAAAATTATTTAATTCCGAATTCCGAATTCCGAATTTATTTGCTTCCTTTGAATGAAAAAGGTTCGCGGTCTAGGAAGTCTGCCGATGTAATTGTTGGGGCGACATATTTCTCGATATACTCTACAACTAAGTCAGTTCCTTTGAAATGAGACACGTGCGGCGATTTTCTTGAGTTATACATTGTGTCTGTTAAATCTCTCATCAGCGTTACGTTTTGACCATACGTAACCATCTTCCTCAACCCAAACGGACGACCAATAACGCACATATTCGTATGAACGCCAAGCAGAATTACGTTTTTTATTCCTTTCTCTTTCATGTATGTTATTATTTCTGTTCCGTTATCGCTTATTAAATCTTTTTCGTTGTCGATTTCTAAAATATCTATCTGACTACTCCACGCATGACCCTGTTTACATTGCGGCTCGCAATCACAACCGCCGTCAGATTGATCAATGGGCCAAACGGCATCTTTTTCTGTCGGCAGAACCCCGCGAGACCAGCCGGCACTATGATATTTTTTTTCGAATTCCGCGTCCCGTTTGCCTTCGATTTTTTTCTTCGCAGGATGGTCTTTGTAATGATTCATACATTCGCTCGGCGCGTGAAATATTGTTACGTTTTTTGCTCGCGCGGCTTTGAGAACTTCGTTCATTCTCGGCGCCATCTCTGCAACTCGCGACGTTGCGCCTTTGCACCAATGTTTATTCCACATATCGCAAATAACAATTGCCGTTTCTTCGCCTTTCCATGTTTCTTCCTTGATCTCAATTTTGAACTCGCCCGATTTCGATTCGGGATTGTTCGCGTCAACTTTTTGAACCCGCTTTTGAAGACGTACTTTGAATTCGGCGGCGGATAATTTGGATTCAACGTCGATAAGCAGAATTTGCGTTACAAAAATTGTAACCGCAAAAAGACCCATTAACGAATTGAAAATTACTCGCGGTAAAATTCTCTCAATTAAATTTCTGTTAAATTTTTTCATGTTTTTTTTAATTGTTGATTGAACAAACGAGCGCGATCATTCACGCGAATGATTTTTAAACTGCTCGTATTAAATTTCGGTTAAAGCCATGTCGGCTTACTATTGGATTTGAATTTTATCATCATTAAAATATCTTTCAACAAGAGTACGGTATTATTGGAGAACCGCAGAATTATTCGATGAAAATTTTTTAGAGATTTTGTAACCGTTCACGGTTTTTTAAAATTCCGAATTCCGAATTTAAAAACCGTGAACGGTAACAAATTTAGGATTAAAGACGCAAAAAATAAAACAAATATGCTATTGGGAATCTCTAAAAACTCGTTTTTTTATTAACCACAGAGAACACAGAGTTCACAGAGAGAATATTTTTTAAAAATTAAATTAAATTTTGATTTAAATCCATAATTTTTTACTTTAATAAATTTAAAT
>JAITAZ010000237.1 GCA_031283825.1 Planctomycetaceae bacterium
AAAAAAATTAAATCAAATATTTAAGGAGAAAATATGTTATCAGCAGTAAATGAAAAATACGTCGAAATCGGAAGAAAAAAAGGACGGGCAGAATGTTTTGCTGAAGGTTTTGCTGAAGGTTTTGCCGAAGGTTTTGCTGAAGGTTTTGCTGAAGGTTTTGCCAAAGGTTTAGCCGAAGGTACTGCAAGAGGTAGAATCGAAGGAGTCTTGGAGATGAAATTTGGAAAAATTCCCAAAAAGGTTATAGAGTCTCTTCAAGATATTACTGACCTCGATTGTCTTCAAAAACTCTTCCAGACTGCCACAAAATGCGATACTCTTGCAGAGTTCAAAAAGAATTTACGGTCATTGAAATAATCCGCCAAGTGTCAGCAAGTTGGCGATTGGGATTTTAATTTTTTGTAACCGTTCACGAGTTTTAAAATTCCGAATTTTAAAACCTGTGAACGGCTACACAAAATTTAAGAGATATAATGAATAACAATTTTGCTTGATGACGGCAAATTCTCGGGAATATACATTGGAAATAGTAAATTGGACATCTCTTATTGCCAATTATTCACGATAATTTACCAAGTCTAAAAATAAATTTCACGAAAATCAGAAAGCCGTAGTTGTAAAAAAAACAAAAGTATCTGATAATTCTCCGCGATTTTATTTACATTCAATTTTCTATCGGCGTGTTTTGTCAATTGTTATATTGATGTAACAATTCACAAAATCAAATTCATACTAATACAACTAATACAACTAAATACACTATTACAACTAACTACACTACTCACGCCAAAATGTCTATTCGTATTGGAATTATCATTGGTTCGTCGCGATTGTTTGGAGGAGCTAGAGATTTGGCTTTTGACGTTGTCGATTCTATTCTTCGCTCTTCACATCGTTTGTCGGTAGTTTTTGCAGAGTCTGCCGATCCTATATTGTCGTATAATTCTCTTCGACAATTCGGAACAGCGGCTTTTTCATTGCCGGAAATTTTTTGCGGTTCCTACAACGAAATCCGACAAGAAATCACAAAACCGCGATTTCTTGAGAATCTTAACCTTTTGAAAAAAATACATTTTGATCTCGGTATTTCGTTTTATTCTAATTGGCTTCCTCCGGCAGTGATTGATTTGCCTCGTTTAGGTTTTATCAACATCCATCCGTCTCCTCTACCAATGTTGACAGGTTACGAAGCAGAACGATTTCACGTTTTAACTAATCGCCGGAAAAGTTGGGGGACTATTCATTATCTTGCCGAAAAATTCGATACCGGAAATATTCTGGCTTACGGCGATGTTGTCGAACTGCCCGAAAATATGACTCCAATGACCGTTTATGAACAACTAATCAGCAACGCTATTCCTGCACTTCACAGAGTCCTTAACGATTTCGCGTCCGGTAAATCGATGGTCGGCGAAATACAAGACGAATCTAAACGAACTTACGCAACTCATAAAAACGCTATTGAAGAATCAATAATTCAATGGGAAACAGACACAAATCTAAAACTAGATTGCCGACGTAGAGCATACTGCACCACAAACGACGGATTAACACTAAAAGCCAAAATAGAAGGTCAACTCCATGAAATTTCTGATCTCATGCCGCTACCAAACGATAATCTTGTTAGTTATAATGTCGTGCAATGGGGTCAAAAAATCGGCGAATATAAACAAGCCGGTAAATTTTATAACAACCCAATCATTAAAACGCTAGAAGGCGTCGCGGTTGTAAAAATAATGTAAACAATCAGTAAAATTCTTTATGCGAAATATATTTAGTAGATTGAGTATTAGTAATCGCCTGTTGTTAGGTTTTTTGAGCGTTAGTATTTTGTCGGCGATTTTGTATTTGTGTTATGGTTATTACGTTACTCAAAAGGCGTTGCTGCATAATCTCGACAGACGACTTTTTCTTTCCGCAGTAACAATCGAACAATTACTCCCAGACGATTTTATCGACCGATGCATGAATCGCGAAAATATAACGGTCGAAGAAAAAAGTCAAGTGATGAATAAGATTCTCATGTTGCTTAAAAACTCCGGCATGTCGATATTGTACGTTGTCGCTTACGATTCAATAGACGACAGATATATTCTTGTTATCGCAACAAAAGAAACAACAAAAGAAGAACCGGAAAAAGGCGTTTATGTAGTCTATAATAATCCTTATCCTAATATTATCCAAACACTGCACGACGGAATAACGCGATTCGAAGAAGGATCAGACGATTACGGATATACTCGCAGCGCATTCTTGCGACGATACACTTTGAGGAATCGTCCTTATGTTGTCGGCGCGGATATTGATATGAAGTATGTTAATCAGATCAAGCGTAATGCGTTTTTTACGTTTTTGAGTATAGCGGCGGCGTTGTTGATAGTGTCGATTCTTTTTAGTTGGATAATTTCAAGACGTCTTATTGCGCCGATTCGACGATTGAGAGATTACATGAATCGCTTAATTGAATCGCATTTTTCCGCCGATTTACAAATACCGTCAGATTTGATTGATCTTTCGCCTAAAAACCGCAATGAAAGTTTTCGTCTTGCTGCGGATATTGATCGGATGCATTCGGAATTGTCGGAACATATCGTGCGGCTTCAGCTGACAACGAAAGCAAAAGAACAAGCAGAAAGCGAAATGAGAATTGCGGGAAAAGTTCAAGCGAGTTATCTTCCGTTGCAAAACTTGGAATCTGAAGGAATAGAGCTTTCGGCGAAACTTTTACCGGCGCGTTTTGCGGCGGGTGATTTATACGATTACGTTAAACTCGACGACGGAAGATTATTTTTCACAATTGGAGACGTCTCAGGAAAAGGAATACCGGCGGCGTTATTTATGACGATGACATTAACTCTGATTCGCGTCAACAGAGAGAATATTGCTTTAGACAAATTGATGAATTGGATCAACAATAGTCTTGTTTCGGTGAATTCGGACAATACGTTTGTTACGCTTGTGGTTGGGATTGTTGATCCGAAAACTGGCGAAGTGATTTATTGTAATGGCGGACATAATCCTCCTATTCTTTGCGGGGCGAATGGCGAGTGCGTGTATGAACCCAAGACTAAGAGTACGATTGTAGGCGTTTTTTCTGACATAACATTTCCGATCAACAGATTATATTTAGGTCTGGGTGATCGATTAATTTTCTACACGGATGGCATAACGGAAGCGATGTCGTCTGAAGGAATATTATTTGGAGAACAGCGTTTATTAGAACTTGTTCAAAAAATAAAAATCGACGAAACGTCGTCTGATTCTATTGAGCGAATCATTGCAACGGTTCAACAATTCGAGAAATCCCAAAACCAATCCGACGACATCACTACTTTATGCATTCATAGAAAATCTCTAGCGCATGTTAAACAACTCAATCAATGCGTTGGCATTTAAATTTACGTAACCGTTCACGTTTTTTTAAACCATATTATTTTTTTCTTGTGAACGGTTACAAATTTATTAGACCACAATCAAAAACAAGAATGGCAAAACGCAATCCAAGAAATCCAAACCCGAATCACAAAACAAAAAACCGAACACGCCAAACAACAAAACATAAAAAATATTAGTAACCGTTCACGGAATTTTTTATTTTTTTATTGCAAAATTCAAACGTGAATATTTACAAATTAACAAATGTAGAGACGCAATGCCTTGCGTCTCATTGTTTGATCAAAAGATCACCGCCGATAGAGACGCAAAGCATTGCGTCTCTACATTGGGTTTAGCAATTCAAATCAGAATTTAAAAATCCGTGAACGGTTACAGGGAACTTCTAAAAACTTGTTTTTTATTAACCACTGATTTCACCGAGACGAAAACAACAATAAGCCGTGTCCCGTTAGGGACACAATGTTGGTAGAAAGAATAAGTAATAAAACAATTGTCC
>JAITAZ010000265.1 GCA_031283825.1 Planctomycetaceae bacterium
ATAATGTAATTATTCATCCGCCGTTTTTTTAAGGGACATGATAGACGTCGTTGTTTGAAATCGGAAATTAAAGACTCAAAAGATATCGTTCTTGAGTCTTTTCAATCAGAGTTAAACTCAAACGTCCCTTTTATAACTTAAAAAAAACTGCGACTGAATAGTTACACAATAAGTTTAAACTGCTGACGCTTTAATTTTTGGTTGGAGCTGTTGGCTTTTATGTTCGCGTGCTGCTGAAATTCATAGTATGAGTTGTATAATATGAAAAATAATTTTACTTTACGACGTTATAAATTACAAATTAGACGTTGCTTATTTCGAGTTTGGCGTTTTGTTTTGCAGGCTAGACGTTATATGTTGCTGGGTATTTTTTTTATGCCGATTATTGTTGGCGTATTTTTTTTGACGATGCAGTTTTTGCTTCCTTTGATGAATTTACGCTACAAGGCGTCGTTTTTTGAAGCTGTGTCGAATGGTAATATTGAAACTGTTAAATATCTGATTGAGAAAAAAAGCGTCGATATAAACTCGCAAGATAAAGAAAAAAACTCGCCGTTAATTTCTGCAATACTAAAAGATCGCACAGATATTGTTAAGTATCTGCTTGAAAAAAATGCAGACGTCAACAATATCGGCGGCGATTATGATTTAACGGCTTTACATGTTGCGGCAAGTCGTGGTAATCTTGAAATTGTTAAGATTCTGATAGAAAAAAACGCCGATATAAACTTAAAGTCAACAAGCAATTATACGCCAATAAATATTGCCGCGTTTTGTAATCGACTTGACGTTGTAAAATATTTGATCGAAAAAGGCGCTGACGTAAACGTGGAAAATTATAGCGGTGAAACGCCATTAACGCGGGCAATTTTTTATAATCAGCTTGATGTAGTTAAATATCTGGTTGATGTAGCGGGAGTTGATATAAAAAATGAAAAAGACAGAATGGATTTAACGCCGCTACATTTAGCTGCGATTGGTAATCGTTTTGAAATAGTTAAATACCTAATCGAAAAAGGCGCTGATATAAATGTCAAAGATAAATACGACGACACTCCGTTACACAATGCGGCATTTTATGGCGACTTTGCTGTTGTTAAATATCTAGTCGAAAAAGGCGCTGATATAAATGTTAAAAATACATTCAATAAAACTCCGTTGTTTAATGCGGTATCTTCTGATTGTTTTGATAAAGTTAAATATCTGTTCGACAATGGAGCTAATATAAATATAGGGCATTCGCGAAATGAAATACTACTAGGCATTGCAAAAAACATTGACATCTTTAAGTATCTGGTAGAAGAAAAAAAACTTGACATAAATGAAAAGGACACCGATGGCAGAATGCCGTTACATTATGCCGCGAGGTCAAATAACATTGAAGTTATTAAATATCTTATTATAAAAGGCGCCGACTTAAACATTAAAGATAATTATGGAATGACACCAATAAATCATACAACAGATAAAGAAATAAAAAAATTACTACGACAAGCCGGAGCAAAATATAATTTTTGGTAATATACTCATATTACTTTAAGGAACTTCTAAAAACCTCATGTAAAATTTATTTTTATTAGGAACGCGGTCGTCTCGACCGCATATTTAGGCGTTTGTCATGCAGGCGGGACGCCCGCGTTCCTAATAAAATTAATTATTAACAATTCTCTTAATAATATTACTCATTTTGTTTTTGTAAAGAGGAGTTTATTTGTAACTATTCTGTTGCAGTTTTTTAAGGGGCAAAAGGGACATCGTTGTTTGAAATTGGAAATTAAAGCCTCAAAAGACGTCGTTCTTGAGTCTTTTCAATCAGATTCAAACCGAAACGTCCCTAATATCTCTTCTGTCCTTTAAAAAATGTAACCGTTCACGGTTTTCAAATTCGGAATTAAAGTATTTTGGAAATTTTTTCTTGTGTGTGAACGGTTACAAATTATTTTTCTGTTTTTTTGATTATTGTATCCATCAATTTGGCGAGGATTGGATTATTGGGTAATCTTTTATCGGCGTAGGTAAAAACTTCTTTAGCGGCGTCTATACGTCCTTTTATTGCTAGATCGAGAATCCAATGATAGTAAACGTGCAATTGATTAGTTTTAAATTTTTCGTAATTCGTGTCGATATACCAACCTTGATCTAATAGAATTGCCGCGAGGTCGTATCTTTTGATTCCGTTTGTCGAGTTTCCGGACGACAATTCGATTGCCCAGTTATTTATAGCGACCATAAGGTTTCCCCATGCGGTTTCGCTTTCGGGGTCGATGTGTAGGGCTTTTATGTTAGCCATAGCGGCTTCGGCGTATTTTTTATCGTTTAAGAGATCGACTCCGTGATTGTAATAGATAGTAGCGATCAATTGTACGGGCGTAATTTCGCGGGATTTTTTTGATAGTTCCTCTAATTTTGCGGATTCTGTTTTTACGATTGGGTTATTCATATTATTTCCTGCGAGCGGATTAGGAGTTGCAGATTCAGACTTGGCGACTCGTTGTGTCGTGGCGGCGGCGAGCGATTCTTTACTTTCTAATTTGAACCAATCGGGACATGTCGTTTCGATGTCGATTTCTTTATTGACGAAACGGACTCGGCTTAAAGCATGACCAGGCATTTCAATCGCGCGGACATTCAAACCGGCTTTCTCTCCGACTACGTTGAATAGAACCGTAGCGCTGACGCAATTAAATTTTCCAGTTTCAAAAACGCGGCTGAGATTTGTGCAATTAATATCGTATGGTTTCGTCATTATTTCGCGGTGTAGAGATTCGAACAGGTCGCGTGTTAATAGTTCTGCCGGAGCGAGATTATTTTGTTGATTCTGATTTTGATTTTTGTTTTTGACTTTTTGTAGAATTGAATCTAATTTTGATTCGTATTTTTTAATTTTTGCGGGGTCTCTTTCTCCTTCTGCGATCATAGCTGCGCGGAACAGGTTGAAATTATCCCATTTTCCGTCTTGTGCGTCTTGGAATAGGGCTTTTTCGGCGGGGTCAACGTTTCGGATTAGCATATTGTATGCGGGCGGTAATTTGCTGGAATCCGGTTTAGTTACGCGGCGAGGATTTAGTCTCACGAGATAGGCGTCGTCTGGAATTGTAAAATTTAACGATTCAGAAACAGGACCAACAAATCTCAAAATATCTTGGCGAAGTATATCTTCGTTTTTTTGTTGATTATTTTGATTTTCGGCGGCGTTTAACAAAGACGTAAACGCGAGCAAAAAAATTATAAGCAAAAATGATAATATCCGACTCATGCTATGATTTTCGTCGATTAAAAATCGTAAAAGCCAACTTTCCGTTAGATAAGTAGGCGTCTCAAACTGAAATTTCAAGTGCGAGCAGTTTAAAAAGGCTCGTTGATTTCCGGTATGATTTTGATTTACTTGTTTAATTTTAAGTCTCATTGTTTTTCTCCGATAGCGGTAACGTATGTTATGCGTAAAAAATTTTTTTGATATTTTATGTTGCGAGTTATTTCATGTCGAGCGTGTTGTGATATACGAGTTGATTTGCGGTTGCGATGATATTTTTTTTCGCAAAATGAAAAAATCACGTAATGATTATGTAAAAAATAGGTAATTATTAAGTAGCATATTCGTTTTATTTTTTGAGTTTTTATCCTAGATTTTAAGCTAGTATGACTCCAGTGTTCTCGTAAGTCTTCTTTGTCTCCTTAAAAAAGTGTAACAATTCAGTCAAGGCAATCACTGATCCGATTCAATAGTTGTTTGGCGAATGGTTGTTTTATTGGAACTAATTGTCTAGTAATAATCGCGAATGGTTATGAAATCGTTATAGTCAATAAAGTAAGTCTAATTAGTACGAGTTGAATTTTGTTCAAGTTCGAAATTGATTTTATACAAACGCACAAATATTATAGCACTATAAGCCAAAACTACCGATTTGAAAACCACAACTAAAATATTTTTTCAATAAAAATGAAAAAATTCCTGCATTTATAAGGATTGTATCGATAATAACGATTATATGAATTATTCTACCGCGAGTTAAAAAAATAATTTAAGTAAAAGTCAATCTAAATTACCGATTCGATTCAAACGGATTATTCAGATTTTTTGTAATAATTTAATAACATATTTGTTTTATTTTTTGAGTCTTTAATCCTAGATTTTAATCTAGCG
>JAITAZ010000332.1 GCA_031283825.1 Planctomycetaceae bacterium
ACGGATTACAGGGGAATTTTAAACGCGGATAATAACGAATTTGACGGATAATCGCGGAGAATGGAAATGATGCTTTTGTGGTAGAGAAGTCAATAGATTAAAGGGGATAAAGAAGGGAGTGAATGAGAAATTATAAGATTAATTAAGTGTGAAAAGTATATTAAAATAAATAAATCAGACTAAATAAACCTAAATAAATAATACAATTTATAAATATTAAAATCGCCATTTGCATTTTCCGCGATTATCCGTCAAATCAGCTATTATCCGCGTTTAAAAATCCCCCTATTATCCGCAATTAAATCCGTGAACGGTTACAATTCAGCTTTGTAATAATTCCTGCTGAAATATTACAAATCATTGGAGAAATCAATGAAAATTAAAAAAATATATTTGTGTGTTTTATGCGTTTTAGGCGTTGTTATTTCTTGCGTAATATTTTGCCGCGTGAGTTTGGCAGAGGAATTATTTCAGTTCAAGGAAGAAAACGGCAAGCGTCTAGTTTTGACTGACTGCGCTACGCCGGTTTTCGTTTACTGTTTTGACGTTGTCGAGCATGAAAACGTTCCAAAAAAAGATTCGCGCCGGACTGCCGGTTGTTATATTCATCCGCTTTATGGTATCAACGGCGAGATTCTAACCGACAACGCGCCGTCAGATCATTTTCATCATCACGGCGTATTCTGGACATGGCCCCACGTTGGCGTTCACAATAAAGACGGCAAAGTTAAACATTACGACCTCTGGACGAGCAACACGAATCTCAAACAACGTTTTGTTCGATGGATTGATAAAAAAGTTACAGAGAATACGGCATCTTTTGAAGTCGAAAACGGATGGTTTGTAGGTAATCCAGAAGACAAAAATAAGATAATGTCGGAACGAGTTAAAGTTGTCGTGAATCGTATTAAAATTGACGACGGTTTACGGTCGAGGGCAATTGATTTTCAGATTACACTGAAACCAATCGACAACCCAATTGCTTTGCGAGGAAGCGAAGGAAAAAGCTACGGCGGATTGTCGATTCGATTCAAACCGTACATTCCAGAAAATGAACGAAAGAATAGAAACGCAACCGCAAAACGCAGCGAAATCAACATAATCACGACGCCCGACGGAATCGCAAAAAATGACTTGCCCGAAACGCCGTTAGCATGGGCAGATTACACATCAAGATTTGATAATCGAACCGATTCAAGCGGCGCGGCAATTTTCGTACCGAAAAATCATCCCGATTATCCGCCAACATGGTTGACAAGATATTACGGTCCGCTTTGCGTTGGATATCCGGGTGTTAAAGAAAAAATTCTTCAGCCCAATAAAGAATTTAAATTAAACTACCGAATCTGGATTCACGACGGAATCGTAACAACGCAACAAATCAAAAAATTTCACGACGAATATAATAACGACAATAAAGATTAAAGGAACAAAAAATACGGAACTATTCCGTAAGCGGTTATTGATCAGGTCGCCTACCTGATCTGGGATTATTTTACATCGAGGGATTATCTAATGGGAAACTTCAAAAAACGCATGGCACTAACTAAAAAAAATAGTAACCGTTCACAAGAAAAAAATAATATGGTTTTTAAAAGCCAAAGATAATTTTTTGGGGGGACTTAGGGGACATTGGGGACGCTGGGGACACGGGGGACGTTCTTGTTTGATATCTGGGATTGATGGCTCGGAGGGGGACAAAATTTAAAGAAAAAAAATTCTCTTTTTTAAAAGCTGTTTTTTTCTGTTGAGTCGTTAATCATGGTTTTTAAAAAAACGTGAACGGTTACGTATTTTTTAAGAGACACAATAGACAAAAGGACGGCGTTTATTTTATCTAACGGCGATTTTAAATGAGATTTGTTCTTCGGCAACTTTTTGCGAATCGGGACAGTTTAGATCAACAGCTTGAATCCTTAACTTGTAATTACCACTCGGCAAATTCTTTTTTAAATATACGTACATCTTTATAAAATGATCTCGCTTTTGCACCGACGCAATATCTTCAGCTTTGCCCATATCCGTTTTTTGCACGACATTGGACTCGGCGTCGATAATCTCATAACCGACATTAACTCGCACAGCGTAACCATCCGATGAATTTTTTATCGTTGGATTTTCTAGCTCAAAATAAACCACAATGAACTCGTCCGGCTTGCACGCTTCCGACCGTAATTTAAAACTGCCAAACGCAATATAATCGCCGTCCTGAATAATCTGCACGTTTTTCAATCGCAAAGGACAAACTTGACGCAACGCCGCAACACCGCTATCAAATCTCGTCAATGCTGAATCGTATCTTGAAAAACGATTTGGAATTACAACGTCGTCCATAATCGTTGTCAAGCCAAGAACTTGATCCGCCCAAAACTCGCTGATTTGCTTTTCCGCAGCACCGAAAGGTTTAATCGCCTCGCCGCGATTGCCAACCGACAACTCAAGCAAACGTAATTTCACCTCGTTAGAAAAAATCCGAGATTCATAAGAAGTTTCCATCTCATGACGCAAATGCGCTATCGCACGACGCACCGATAACTCCCAATTGTCCAAACGACCCGAATTCATATTTTGATCGACCCCGTAACCCGACGACATATAATTCGCCGCAACAATATTACTCGCTTGATCCGACGGATAACTCACAAATTTATTGGTCGAATTTACGTCGTAACCTTGATCGCCCGACTGAAAATTTTTGCTCAAACCCGAATCAGACGTCATATTAACTGGTTGATAATGAACCGGTTGAGAATTCGCCGGTTGAGAATTTGCAAATTTTGTATTCGGAAGTTGCGGAATTTTAGGAAGTTCCGCCGCCGATTGATTCGGCAATGACGACAATTCAGAATCAGACGACAAATTACGATTAAAATCATTATCACTCCCGCGCGGATGAATCGGCGATAATTGATTTTTTTTCCCGCGAGACGACAAAATATTATCCGGCAACGGAGCATTTTTATTGTCAAGTTTATTTTTAGATTTAGAATTAATTTTAAGTTTAGAATTATCGCCAGAATTATCGTTACAATAATTATTGTCCGATTCAGAATCTTGCTCTTCCGAATATGAAACTTGCTCGATTTTAGATTTACGCGATGATTTTACGGTTTTTTCAGAATCTAAATCAGAATCGTCGGAATTTATTTTATTATTTTTTTTGAGTTTTTTATTAGCCAAGAAATCGGGCAAAATATCGGCGCGAAGATTACCTAATGCAATCGTTTCAAAAGCGGAATTTTTCGCGGCTGCATTTTCGTTACGAAAAGTCTCTATTCGTTCCGCCAACTCGGTTTCGTCAACTTTTAATTTATCCGGCGGAATTGTAGCAAGTTCTTTCAAGAATAATCTAAAATATTCCGAATCGCCCTCTTGAGGTAAAAGCGGATCCGCCGCATATTTCTTGATCGTTTTCGATTGACTTGATTTCAAATCAGTTTTCGCTAAAGAGTCGGCATTAGAGTTAGATTCAGAGTTAGAGCCTGAGTTTGACTTGGATTTTGAGTCGGCGTCGTTTGACGAAATTAAATCTGGTGATGAAATATTTTCATTTTTAATTTCGACTTTTTCATTCTTGGCGATAACTTGCTCCGAACCGTTTGAGGAATCGGCAGAACTTAAATTTGTATTCGGACTCTGAATCGGATTCGAATTTATCTCGTTTGTATTTTTTGTAACAAAATTATTTTGCGGCGTTAAAAGATTTGCATTGACATTCGGCGGATACTGCTGATAAAAAGTTGGAGAAATCGTTTGAAACCGATTGGCAGACAGAGAATTTCCGTAAGCGTATTGTTGTCTGTAAGCGTCATTAGGCGACGGAGTTTGAGCAGATTGTTTATAACGTTCCGTATTTTTTTCGGCGGGAATTTTTGTTTTCGCAGAGTCGTTTTGATTATCGAAATCCGGCTTTAACAATTGTTTCGCCGAATCAAAAAAACTAACGCGATTACTTTCATTGTCGTTTTTATTTTGCAATATTTGACCGTTATCGTAATCAGGTAAAAAAGTCTGACAACCGATTATTAAAACGGTAAAAACAATCAATAAAAACAAAGAAGTATATTTGATCATTCTCTTTTAAAATTCGGAATTCGGGATTCGAAATTCGGAATTATGTTTTGTGAATATTAGCGTGAAAAATAAATTATTATTCGTAACTTTTCAGTAAAGAAACAATCATCGATCAGGTCGCCTACATGATCAACGATTATTTATCCTACTAAATAATTACAATTATTCGTTAAAAAATCCAATTCATTCCTATTAGCAAAGTGTGCGATGCGTAATGCGAGGCGGCTTCGGCGGTGTATCTAAAATAAATTTCTAAAGTTGATCCCATTGATGCAGTTGTTCCGCAACCGCCGAAAAATCTGGTTTTTGCGATTTTTTGATTTTGCGTAACAAAAATTGTCGGCGAGTCTGTAAACAAACTTGTCGCGGCGACGTTTGAGTTTCCGAATTCTCTTATAATTCCGCCGTAAAATCTTGGAGTTGAAACGGAAAATAACCCCGCCGATTGCCACGAACAACGCACTCCCGCAATCGCCGCCGACCTCGTTTTTCCATGCGATTCGTTTAGCAACGACGCATGTTGCAACGATGCAAACGGCTCTACTTTCATCAAGCCTTCGTAGCTCCATGTTCCCGCCTCAACTTGAAAATTCCACTGAGCCGACGAACCTTTCGACAACGCATTTTGAATAGTTTGAGTGTTTGATCCTAATCCGATTCCGCTTTCAACGTCGATATATAATCGCTGAAAAATCGTGCGAAAATAAACGTGTCCGTGTCCGGCAATAAAACTTACGTCTCGCGATTGAGGAAGACTTACAGTCGTTCTGTCGCTGCCGAATGTAATTCCGACTAAAAATTTCCGATCTATCAATCTGTCTATTCCGACTGCGAATCCGTAAGAACAAAAAGTAAACGTTTTGCCCGAATTGCCGACGTTATCTAGTTCTGTCCAATTTCCAAAATTGCTGATCCATGTCCGCAAACTTTTGTCGTCTGAATCGTAAACGCCGAATAATCGATTGCCAATATTGCGATTGTTCGATGACAATATAGTCGTAACTCCGTTTAATCGCGAGCTGATATCGCCCGCGCTCTGCGGATTTATCGTTACAATATTTGTCTTGTCCGAACAACGATAAAACGTCGATTGATCCGTTATCCGATTCGCGTCCGTATAATAATATTCAGAACCATCTAATAATTGTAACGAAAATTCATCGCCGAAAATCGCGTCTGCAATAAACAAATTCAAAATAAAAATTATCCGCAAAAAAAACAAACTCGTAAAATTACCCAATGAAATTTTTGCCATAACTTTTTAAATTCGGGATTCGGAATTGAATTACAATTGAAAATTTTATTGCGAAATACGAAACTCACAAAAAACAAAATTGAAACAAAAAATTTGTCTGATTTTATTATTTTGTTTATTTCGTATTTCTCAAAAAAATAATTCCGAATTCTGAATTTCTCCCTATCTTGGTTTATTATTTTCGGCGGCGTTTGCTCCGGCGACATTCGGGTTTGTTGGAACAATCGGTTGCTGGTTTATAACCGAATTTGCGTTTGGTAAGGTTGCATTATTGGGAGAACCGGTGAAATCCGTTTTTAGCGTTGCCGATTTATCAAGCGGATTGACAGGACTTAACGGATTATTTGGAGTTGGCGTTGTTATGTTTCCTCCAGATGTCGTTGTTATTGAGTTTGCGATTGACTTATTGCCGGTCGCAGGCGATGAAGTCGGCGCGGCGGCGTTTGACGCCGTTTTATCTGCGGACGCATCTGGAGTAATAACTTTTTTCAATATTGCAACCGGCATGACTTCTTTGGTTAAGTTCGAGTAGAACGAGATGTCTGGACGATCGCCTTCCATGTATCCGGCGCGTAACGCCCATCCTGCCGTTGGCGCGGGAGTATTATTTCTATCTACTAAAAGTCCGCCGGTGGAGCTACGGACTATTATTTCGCCGCCCTTTTCAATCGACGAACCAATTTCAGTGTAGAATCGCCAATGCGGATTCTGATTGTTAATCACGTTATCGGGACTTGTAAACATTCGATTTCCGATAAATACTCCGCCTTGAACCTGATTACCAATCAACCGTGAACCGACGATTACATTGGTAACGAGCATACTGCCGTTTTTGAGCAATATGTCTGGTCTTTTTTCGTTCTTTTCGTTTTTCGACGCGTCGTCTGATTTCTTTTCAGATTCAGATTTTTTATCGGCAGAGTACAACGCCGCCTGTTCAGTAATAATTAAATCGCGAACTTCAAGCTGGTCGAATTTTGCTTTGTCCGATTTTGACGGCATAAAAAATACTACCGACGCGCCAACAACGCCGCCAATCAATGCTGAAATTACTGTATGCGCAAATTTGTTCATTTAAACCTCCATGTTTTTGTTTAATGATGTGTTAAACTTAATGTTAAATCAAAAGTTTACAGACCGACCGTAAACCAGATTAAACTTCAAAATCTATTCCGCAATCGCAGAACACGCGAATAGTATCTATTTTCAAAATCTTTGTACAGATCAATTTTTTAAATTATTTGCTCATGTTA
>JAITAZ010000389.1 GCA_031283825.1 Planctomycetaceae bacterium
AAGGAATCTTATCAGAAATCACTGAAAAAGTAGAAAATATTATTCGTAACGAAATATCCGCTTTGAGTATTGTTAATATAAAATAATAGTAACCGTTCACGCACAAGAGAAAAAATTCCTAAGCCCCGAAAGGGCGCAAGCCGTTTAGCGTGAATTTGCTGTCGCCCTTTCAGGGCGTAGGATTTTTTTCTTTCTTTTGAACATGAACGGTTACAAAATTTCAATAGACCGTTTACAACAAATATTCGTAATATATCAGTAGAATTTTTCGAAACGTATTTTAACAGTTTCCGCAAACCTCATTTAAAACCTAATTTTTCTTACTAAACAACCTCAGTAGCAAGGAATCCCACCAAAACCAACCTCATTACCTCATTATTCGTTTACGTTTTTAATGAGGTAATGAGGTTAGCGTGGGGAGCATAATTGGCTACTGAGGTTGTTTTGTTAAGAAAATTAGGTTGAAAATGAGGTTGGTTGTACAATATTCATACGTGTTAAAAATATTACACTGATATATTACAAATTTTTTAAGAGGATAAAGTGAACAAAAACGACAAAGGGGACATCATGGTTTGCAATCGAATATTAAGGACTCAAAATACATTGCTCTTGAGTCTTTTCAAACCGATTGTAAAACCAAACGTCCCCTTTGTCGCCAATGTCCACTTAAAATAAAAGTTTTTTTACTACGCCTGAATAGTTACTATCTTTACTATCTATCGACGTTTTATCCGATTGCGTTTTGTGAAAGGCAACAAGCTGCAAATTCCGGCGCCGACCAACAAGAGTGTAGCAGGTTCTGGGGTATTTTGCGGCGTTCCTGCCGGAGGTTCTTCAGGATAATACGGATAATACGGCGGCGATGGAATTGTTGGGTCGTCGTTTGCTACGGGATTTGAAGCGTCCCAAACGTCGTCGACAAATGGTTGTGGAGCTATTGCTGATAAATCATTAGGGTCTTCGAGTGGAGTATCTGGAGCTTTTGCGCCTTCCATACTATTCATTGTGCAGTTATTTGTGTTTTCTGGTTGATCTGCGTCAACTCTATACTCGTTTGCGTAATTGCCGAGCGATGAAGCATCCGCGCCGCTTGGCGAAATATCTGCTAAAACAATTCCGCATGACGTAATTGTTATTGCAAACAGTAAAAACGTTAATTTGAATTTGGTTTTCATTTTTATGTCTCCATAATAATTTGTGCAAAAAAAAGATTAAAAACGTAAACGCCGTTGTTATCTTTTTTTACGATTCATTTTCTCTTTGTTTTACGAGATTCTTTTGTTGAATGATTTTTTCTTTTGTGTGAAACATTGTCTGGCGACTGACTCGTTTCTTCAAATTAAAATTGTCGAAACAAAATATACCGCGCATTAACAAAAATTACAATTACCGTCTTTTTTCGTTTTGTCTGGTTTTTAAATTTTCGTTTTTATTATATGCGTGATAATCGTTAAATAAAGACAAACTAGTAATAGTCAGAATAATGTTTGTACAAAATCGGAAATCCTCGTTGGTAATTAGTGTATAGAATGCAATTTTTGTACCGAAAAATACAACGAGATAAATATTCTCAAAAACTTTTTTCTAAAACGATCTGTTAGTTGTAACAGTAAATAATTTTATATTATTTTTTATTCAGTTTTTTTTGACTCCTCTTGGCAAGCAAAATGAATTATTGAGAAATCGTCTATATCAAAATAAAACATCATTTCGACAAAATTACATCAAAATAATACGCAATCTTTCAGTGGAAATTTTGTTTTGCCGAATATTTTCTGCATATTTTCTGCGTTTAAATTTTAACGCAAAAATCGCAGAATATGCAGAAAAAAAATTTAGAAAAAAAAGATTCAGATTTTGTAACCGTTCACGGAAATTTTTAATTTTTTTATCGAAAAATTAAAACGTGAATAGTTACAAATTAACAATCGTAGAGACGCAATGCTTTGCGTCTCATTGTTCGATCAAAAGATCCCGATGTAGAGACGCAATGCCTTGCGTCTCATTGTTCGATCAAAAGATCACCGATAGAGACGCAAGGCATTGCGTTTCTATTGTTCGATCAAAAGATCACCGATAGAGACGCAAGGCATTGCGTCTCTACATTTGGTTTAGCAATTCAAATCCGAATTTAAAAAACCGTGAACGGTTACAAATTATTTTTCCCTTAATTCCTAATTCTGAATTTTAAAAAACCGCGAGCTTTTACTATTCTTTTATATCAAGCATAGTTCTTGTTCGATTCTCATTAGTCTTGATTCGATTTGATTGTCAATTATTCCAACGGCAGTTTCTAGAATACAACCGCCTTTGAATATTTTGGTGTCGGCGACTATTCTGGTATGCGCGGCTACTGATAATTCGTCAACCAATAAATCAATCTGAGGCTGCAACGATTCATAATCTTCTGGATTCAATCGGACTTTCATCGACGTACTGCCCGTCCCAAGTTCAAGAGATTCACGAATCAATTTCAACGGGACGTCAATCATATTCGGCAACTCCCTCGCAATTGCTCTTTCCGCAATTAATACGGCAAATCGAATCGCGCTCTGCTCCCAGTGCTGCAAAAACGATTGACGCGCCGTATTAAGCCGCTCAATCATTTTTTTCATCGCAGGTAAAAGAGTCTCAAGCTGAACCGCAAGTTGTACGCTTGCCTCATTACGTACTCGTTCAGCATAATCAACAGTTGCTTGTAATTCTCCATCTGAATATCCTTTCGTGCTGCCTTCGTCGTAGCCTAGTTTATAACCGTCGTCGTATCCGTTTTTTTTTGCGGCTTCTTCGTCGATTTTCAATTGTTCCCGCAATGCGTTCATCTCTGTTTCAAGTTGTGTTTTGCGATTCTGAAAATTTGTCTCCTCTTCTCGCAACTTACGATTCAACTCATCAAGCTGACGACGTATCGTTACCGCCTCCGACTTTGCAATTTCGCGATTTCGTTCTATTTCTGCAAGAGCCGTTTCACGCAAACGAATCACCTCGTTACGAGCTTGCGTCGCAACAGAAAGTGCCTCTGATTTCACTTTCGACATGAAATCCGTAGCCTTCTCTTCCAAGTCCGCAAAATTAAATGGAACCGGACGGTATTTTATCGCTTTTGATTCTTGCTTGTTAGACATCGAATAATGTAGTGTGATTATAAATGAATAAATAATAAATTAAATTTTCGCAATTTAAATATTCGCAAAAAATTCTGACGCTTTATCGGTTAAAATTGTTCTTGCTTTCTCGATATTTATTTCGTCTATTGTTCCTGTTTCTTTTAATAATTTTCGCATGATTGATTCTTCTGTCGGCGTAAATCTCCGCGTGATTCGTTCAATGAAACGCGGGTTCGCGCCGACAAGAGCAAACATCGCCGCTTTCAATTCAACCGACCTGAATAAATTAACAAGCGTAACATCGTCAAGCCGCTCAAGTTCTTCAAACGATATTTTACGGCGTTTATTGAATTGTTGTTTTAATTTTGATTCGATTTCAAATAAAATCGAGTCGTCCGCAAGTTCTAAACCTGACAACTTAATTTCAGCAAGACGACGCCCAATATTTTGTTGCAGCGACGGCGGAAAAATTGAAAGAATATCGCTTGCGAGAGAATCCGGCAACGCCGCAATTACTACGGCTATCGTTTGAGGCAATTCGCCGCAAATCGCCTCTGCAATTTTGACCGGAGATTCGTTGAATAAAAACTCAAGCGGTCGTTTCTTGTTAGCGGAATTACGATCCTGAATATTTATTCGCGGTTGAAAGGACGACGATCTAGAATCCGTTTCATACTCAATTTGATTCGACGATTGATAAACATTTCTATTAAACGCAATACGCGAATTGGCTTTGTCGGGCGTAGAGTCAAACGTAGAAGCGTTGTTAGTATTTGTCAAGTCTGTAATATTTTTATTTCGCGGATACTGCGGAGAATTATACGCGCCGGACGAAATCTCAAACGTTTCTGTTACGAATTTATTTTTGTTTTGTCGAGGTTTGTAACCGGCGGCTTTGAGAAATTCATTTGCAAGCTGATCGGATTCTTCAAGCGAAATATTCCGAACAGACATAATTTCTCGTCGTAATATTTTTGCCGTGTCTGAATCCAGACGGTCGAGCAATTGTGCGGTTGTATTCCAATCTAAACCGCTCAAAAATTTAGCTGATTTTTTAATTCCGTTCATTGTTCAATTCTATTTGGTTTTTGTAAT
>JAITAZ010000396.1 GCA_031283825.1 Planctomycetaceae bacterium
TCTACTCGGTTGAAGACGAAAATTCCTAGAAATAAAAATAGAGTTGTTAGAATCAAGCAGATTACAATTGATACCGGCGAAATTATAAAATTATTTGAACCGAAACACATGTAACGGAATATTTCTATTGCGGGCAGAATCGGATTGATTGCGAACCAGAATTGCCATTTCTCCGGCACCAACGAAAACGGAAAAAGAACAGCGGAAGAATACATCCAGAGTTGCGTGAAAAACGGCAACGCTAACATAATGTCTCTATATTTTGTGGTCAACGACGCCGTTAAAATTCCAAGTCCAAACGCCAACAACGCAACATACAAAACAAGCGCGGGAAATCCTAAAATAAACGCTGTCGGAAATGTTGATCCTCCGCTCAAAAAATAAATCAAATATAGAAAAACAAAAAGAGATAACTGAAGAACTAATCGCATCATGTTGCTGATTATCACCGCAATCGGAATTACTAATCGAGGAAAATAAACTTTCTTGAATAACTCCCGATTATCAATAAACGATTGCGAAATATGCAAAAAACAATACAAAAAATAATTCCAAAGCGTAATCCCAGACAAATAAAATAACGGCGTCGGAATGCTGTCTGTTTTGATTCCAATCACGCCGCCGAACACAATCGTAAAAACAATTGTCATCAGTAACGGTTGCAATAACCACCAAATCATGCCAAGAACCGTCTGCTTGTAAAGCACGACAAAATCACGATAAACATAAAGCCAAATCAAATATCGATAACGCCACAACTCTAAAATGTCAACTCGAAAACCGGCGGGTTTAGATTCAACAATAGTTATACGAGAATGAGTATTGTTTTTCACGATTTGATCGTTTTGATTTGGCATGTGAAAATTTCTAAAGAATAATTTGTAACAACATAAACTCAGCCGTCGATTAGCAACTGATATTGATCTATAACTTGTGTATTTCCTGATTTTGCTTGCGAGCAATTCATAGTAATTTGCGATTCATTTTTTGTGATAAATAATTCTGCGATAGATTTTTTTCGATCATTTTTTTCGGCTTGTTTTAGAAAGTAGTGTCCGACTAGCACGGCGATTGCGGCGTCAACTAATTTTCTTGCGACTAGTTCGACATAGCTGCCGTTGCGTGATTTTACGTAATCGATTGCGGATTGAATTTCATTTCGACCTTGAATTAGAATAGATTTTAACTCGTTTAATTTTTGATCCGAAAATTCTTTTTGTTCAAGTTGAGCGACATAATCTGCGTAAACTCCGCTTGTGATACCGCGAATAGCCGCGACAATTTGCAATTGACTTGTTCCTTCATAGATAGAAGTGATTCTTGCGTCTCGTAGGTATCTTTCGGCGGCGTAGTCTTTGAGGTAACCGCTTCCGCCTAGAACTTGGACTGTATTATTTGTAATAGCGATAGCGTTTTCAGCGCCGTAGTATTTGCTCATTGGGGTAAGTAGAGCGTTTAATCTTTTGAGAGTTCGGCTTCGTTGTTTGAGTTCTTTCTTTTCTGAATCGTCGAGCGAGGTATTTTGTTCGAGGATACGATTTGTATTATTTTCGATATCGCAAACGCGGGCGGTTTCGTAGGTTAAAGCTCTTGCGGCTTCGATTTGGACGCTCATATTTGCGACTAATTCTGCGACTGGCGGAAGATGTTCGATAGCGTTTCCGAATTGTTCGCGGGTGTGAGCGTATTGTCTTGCGAGTCGGTAAGCTGATTCAGAAACGCCGAGTGATTGTGCGGCGATTCCGAGTCGAGCGCCGTTCATTAGTGCCAAGACGTAAGTGATGAGTCCGCGTTGGCGTTCTCCGATTAGTCGAGCTGGGGTATTGTTGAAAACTAATTCGCATGTTGGGCTTCCGTGAATGCCTAGTTTTTTTTCGAGACAGCGTACTTTGACGGCGGGCGAGCGTTCGGCGATAAACAGACTTAATCCGCGACCGTCATTGCTATCGTGTTCGCTTCGAGCGAGAACGAGTAGGATTTCTCCGCAACCGTTTGTGATAAATCTTTTGACTCCGTTCAGACGCCAGGAGCTGTCGGGTTGTTGATCTGCTTTGAGTTGTACGGCTTGTAGATCGCTTCCGGCGTCTGGTTCGGTGAGAACCATTGCGCCGGTAACTTCTCCGGACGCGAATTTTGGCAGGACTTCGTTTTTGATTTCGTCGGAGGCGAAGGCGTAGATTGTGTCTGCTATACCTTGTAAGCCGAACATATTCATGAACGAGCAATCTCCTCGTGAGATAATTTCGGTTGCCATTGTGTAGATTAGTATTGGGCAATTTAGACCGCCGTATTTTCGTGGAATTGTGAATCCCATCATATCGGCTTTAGCGAGACGGTTGAGATTTTGTTGAACGAGCGGATGTAGAGTAACTGTTCCGTCAGGGTTATGTTGATTTCCTTCGAGGTCGATTTGAGTTGAGTTTGGTTCGAGAGTTTCTGCCGAGATTTCACCGATTATTTCGAGGATATGTTTGTAGTTATCGATCATATCGTCGATATTATCTGGCAAGTAATTTGCGTTCCCGTTTGGAGTATTTCGTTCTTGCAACTCAGCGATTTCGCGGAGGTCGAAGTGATTGAAAAGAAATTGAATATCTTTATTATCTAGAAAAAAATTTGCCATTATTTTTTTAACTTGTTAATGTTAATTTGATTTTCAAACAATTAAATTACGATAGCGATTTAAACGCCAATTTACAAAAAGTCTGTGTTGAATTCGCCAATTGAGATGAAGCGGAGTTTTTGTTACTAAAAAACCAACATTCAAAACAAAACCAACATTCAAAACGCGAGGCGTAGATTTTAAATGAGTATCTTAAACTGTCAATTGCCCGTCAAAAAAAGGTAACCGCCGACTCAGGTAGGCGACCTTTCGCCGAAAGGTCGCGTTGCCGAAGGCAACGATAAAAAGGATTCGACAATAATTAAAATCATTTCTGATTTACCGTCGGCTAACGCCGACGCGACCTTTCGGCGAAAGGTCGCCTACCTGATCTGGGGTAGTAAGTTCACGGTTTTTTAAGCACGGATAGTAGGGGAATTTTAAAACCGTGAACGGTTACTTTTCCATAGTCGAAATTCCAATCTTTTACGGCAACGAATGGAAAAATTTTCATTGAGGAATAGTTCATATCCGCCGCTTAATCAGTCAGTTTAACATAAACGACAAACAATGTAC
>JAITAZ010000590.1 GCA_031283825.1 Planctomycetaceae bacterium
TAAAAATAAATCTTACATGAGGTTTTTAGAAGTTCCCATTTGTTAATTTGTAACTATTCACTTTTTAATTTTTTCGATAAAAATTTCCGTGAACGGTTACGATAATTTTTTGGGGGGACACTGGGGACGTTCTTGTTTGAAATAGGGGATTAATGTCTCGGGGGGACAAAATTTAAAGAAAAAAATTTCTCTTTTAACAATGCTGTTATTTTCTGTTGAGTCGTTAATCATGGTTTTTAAATTAGTGTGTCCCCAGTGTCCCCTAAGTCCCCTTTGTCCAATGTCCCCTCAAAAAAAATAATATGGTTTTTAAAAATACTGTGAACAGTTACTATTTCGTAATAATTTAAATGCAATTTTATTTAGCCCAGAATGACGCTAACTAAAAAAATAAAACTCGCAGCAAGTGCGTAACATGAGTTATTAAAATGTCTATTACTCACCAATTGTTAATATTTAGAGTGGCGATGTAATCGTTGAAAGTTTCGGCGCGGCGGATTATTCTGATTTTGCCGGATTTTTCTAGAAGTAATTCGGCGCATCTTAATTTTCCGTTGTATTGAAAACCCATAGCGTATCCGTGAGCGCCGGCGTCGTGAATTGCTATTAAATCATTGATTTCTAAAGCGGGCAATTCCCGATCAACTGCGAATTTATCGCAATTTTCGCAAAGAGAACCGACAACATCGACTATTTCGGTTGACAAATTTTTGGGGATTGAGTTTTTTACTACAGTAATATGATGATAAGCTCCGTACATTCCGGGTCTCATTAGGTTTGCCATTGATGCATCGACGCCGATATATTTTTTGTAGGTATCTTTTCGATGAATTACTTTAGTAATTAAAATTCCGGATTCGGCGGCGACAAGACGACCTGATTCTGTAAAGATTTTAATTGGCGGGAGAGTTCCGGCATTGTTTAATTTTTCGTATTCGGCGTTAATTTCTTTTCCGATTTTTATCAGGTTGAGCGGCGATTGTTCTGGTTTGTAGGCGACTCCGAAACCTCCGCCAAGATTTACAAAGCTAATATTGACGTTTGTTTGTTGTTTAATTTTTATGACTAGGTCGAAAATTGTTTTTGCAGTTGTAACGAAGAAATTTTCATCTAGCAAGTTTGACGCAATCATCGTGTGTAGTCCGAATTGTTTTATTCCTTTTGATTTTGCGAGAGTGAAAGCGTCGAATAATTGTTTTGTTGTCAAGCCGTATTTTGCTTCGACTGGATTACCAATAACACTTGAGACATTATACAAAGGTCCCGGATTCCATCGAAAGCAGATAATATCCGGCAAACCAGCGCAATTTTCTAGAGTTTGTAGATCGGTGATATCGTCGAGATTTATAATGGCGTTTAATTGTTTTGCTTTTATGTATTCTGCTGTTGGCGTATCGTTTGAGGTGAACATAATATTCTCTCCAACGATACCGAGTCTTTCGCAGATGAGTAATTCGGCGAGACTTGAGCAATCGCAACCGAGTCCTTCGTTTGTAAGGATTTTTAGTATTTCAGGATTTGGATTTGCTTTTACGGCGAAGTATTCTTTATATCCTTTATTCCATTCAAATGCTTTATTGAACAATCGCGCATTTTCCCGAAGAGTTTCTTCATCGTAAAGATAAAATGGAGTCGGATATTGCTCGGCAATTGATTTAATAAATTCGTCGTTATATTTAAGTTTTTTTAACATGATTTTTTGTTACGTTAATTGTTGAAAAAAATATTTCGATAATATATCAGTGAAATTTTTGTTTTGTCCATTGAGTCCATCAATTGGGACACAACTTATTTTCTACTCTTTCGGAAACTTGAAGGTTAAAATAATTTTTGAATTTTTAGAGATTCCCGATTATCGATCAGATAGGCGATCTGATCAATAATCGCCTATTATAAAAGGGAACTTCTAAAAACTCGTTTTTTTATTAACCACAGAGAACACAGATTAAAACCATATTATTTTTTTCTTGTGAACGGTTACAAAATTCCCCTATTATCCGTGTTTAAAACCGTGAACGGTAACTAATATTTTTTGTACGTTTTTTGATTTTAATCTTAAAATGTAATGAGTGTAGGGGGTATAGGGGCTGTTTGCAATAATCTATTGGCGACGATTATAATTTTGTTTTCTGGTATTAGTCGTCTATATTTTTTTAATTTTGTTTGCTTTTGTTCAAGTATGGTGTAGAGTATGGGGACGTTGAGAGACATTTCAATTGACCTTAATATCCGACAGTTTTTTAAACTGCTCGCACTTGAATTTTCAGTTAGAGTTGCCTGTTTATTTTTGGAAATCAGGCTTTTACTTTTTTGAGTCGTCGAAAATCATAGTACGAGTTTTATGCGGCATTGAATTGACTCGATAAATATCAACTGTTGACAATGATCCGTTCCCATTCCCCCTTTTTTCGCGACCCATCCCCCTCCCTTTTGTGATGTCAATACGGATTGTTTTTTGAAAGTTGATATTTTAAACGACCCGTACTTGAATTTACGATTAGAATCGTCAGCTTACCTATCGGAAAACTGGCGGCGATAACCAAAAATTAAAGCGCGAACAGTTTAAAACTTTTGAATTGCCGAATTTTCTAGTATGAACGACAACTATGAATATGCTGATTTTTTACCATTTCCCCCCTTGAACAAAAAATTTTTTAGGAGAAACATTCATGAAGAAATTCACGTTGTTTACTACGTTGGCATTATTTTTGTCGGCGTGCGCGATAGGTTGCAGTACGGACGGAACGAATAGTTTTTGTCGAACGGGTTCGCTTTTTCCCGTACTACGATCAAATGTTAAAGACACGGTTTACACGTTAAAATATGGAAATCAAAACAACTGCGATCCATGCGAACCGGTTCAACCGTGTACTCCTTGCGAGCCGGTATGTAATCCATGCGATAACGTCAATTGTGTCAGTCCCATCGGTACTGTCGGCCCCGGCAGACCCACTTCAGGAGGCTGATATTATATTGAGTTAATCTTAATATTTTATTCGCCTATTTTGAATGATTATTCACATTGTTCACGTTTAATACGCCAGTAATATTGGCAAGTTTCAGCTTAGATATCTCGTTTCGACTTTTGCATATTATTGAAATTAACAACGCGTTCAAATATAACCAATCGACCGCAAACAAAGATTAATTTCTGAGTTTGCGGTTTTTTTTGTAACTATGTAACCGTTCACGTTTTTTAAAAAACCATATTATTTTTTTGGGTAACCGTTCACGTTCACAAGAAAAAATCCTACGCCCTGAAAGGGCTTAGGAAATTTTTCTCTTGTGCGTGAACGGTAATAATATTTTAAAATTATAAATTTAACTCTTGCGTTGAAATTTTTTTGGCTTTAACTATTTTCAGATTTCATCGTGGATAATTAACATGGCAAAATTTATTTTTGTTACAGGCGGAGTCGTTAGCTCACTTGGTAAAGGTTTGACTTGCGCGTCAATCGGAATGCTGCTTGAACATCGCGGACTTAGCGTTCGTTTGCAGAAATTCGATCCTTATATCAATGTCAATCCGGGTCTGCTATCGCCGGCTCAACACGGAGAAGTTTACGTTCTCGACGACGGCTCAACAACCGATCTCGATCTCGGACACTACGAAAGATTCACAAACACAAAATTAACATGGTACAGCAGTTGGACTACCGGACAAATCTATCAACGAGTCTTTGAAAAAGAAAATCGCGGAGAATATCAAGGCGCAACTATTCAAGTAATTCCTCATATCACCGACGAAATTAAACATTGTATAAAACGTCTAGCAAGCTCTGATATCGACGTTGTCATTACAGAAATCGGAGGAACTGTCGGCGATATCGAAAGTCTGCCTCACATGGAAGCAATTCGACAATTTGCTTTGGATGTCGGCAAAGAAAATTGTCTATATATTCATCTCACACTGATTCCATTTCTCAAAGCCGCAAAAGAATTGAAAACAAAACCAACACAATACAGTGTCGGTCAATTGCGTCAAATCGGTATTCAACCTGATATTCTTATTTGTCGGACAGAAGTATCGTTATCGCAGGAAGAGCGGATGAAAATCGGCTTGTTTTGCAATATCGCAACCGACGCAGTAATAGAAGAGAAAGATAAAGATTTTTCTATCTACGAAGTTCCGCTGAGTCTAACCGAAAATAAATTAGACCAAATAATAGTTGACAAGTTGCATATTACTAAAGCCGCGCCGCTCGACCTCACTGACTGGCGGGAGTTGACGCGTAAACTTCGTAATCCGCAACACGAAATAACAGTTGCGGTTGTTGGAGAATTCGCAGGTTATAGAGACGCTTACAAGTCAACTTATGAAGCGTTGGAACATGCCGGAGTTCAATGCAATACGCGAATCCGCATATTGTGGAAACCAAGCCGCGAAGTCCTATTACCGGATACAAAATACGAGTTAAATAAAGTAAATGCTATTGTCGTTTCAGGAAGTTTTGGCGAATCTGAAATTGACGGCAAGATAGAATCGGTTCGTATTGCAAGAGAAAATAATATTCCGTTTCTTGGAATTGGTCTTGGGATGCAAGCGGCGATTATTGAATTTGCCCGAAACGTGATGTGTCTTGAGAATGCAAACTCTACCGAATACGATAAAGACTCGGCGAATCCTGTAATTTCTCTACTTGACGAGCGACGAACTTACATTCGAGACGGCGGAACGTTGAAAATCGGCGCGGACACGACTGTATTTAAAGTCGGCAGTAAGATTTACGATGCGTATGATAAAAATCAGCTTGCTTACGAGCGATTTAGACATCGTTATGAGTTTAACAATCAATATCGCGAACAACTTGAACGCAGCGAGATGCAAATTACGGCAATGAGTCCGGACAGTTTATTAGTTCAGGGCGTGGAGTTATTGAATCATGATTGGTTTGTAGGAGTTCAGTATCACCCAGAATTTAAGTCTCAACCGACCAAACCTCATCCGTTGTTTCTAGCTCTAGTAAACGCCGCAATTAAAATGTCGAGTAAAAATAAAAATTGAAATATCAGCGAAATATTACTCATGTTACGCAGTATTTGTCCGTCAGTAGGCGTTTATTGATCAGGTAGGCGACCTGATCGATGGTTATTTGCTTATGGAACAGTTACGAAATATTACTTATTTGTAACCGTTCACAGGTTTTTAAATTCGGATTTGAATTGCTAAACCCGATGTAGAGACGCAATGCCTTGCGTCTCTATTGGTGATCTTTTGATCGAATGTAGGTTTAAACAACAATAGAGACGCAAGGCATTGCGTCTCTAATTTTGTTAATTTGTAACTATTCACGTTTGAATTTTTTGATAAAAAAATAAACAATTTCGAGAACGGTTACACTTATTTTTTATTGGAGGTAATATGCAATTATTCAAGAAGTATATTTTTTATTTATTTAGATGGCAGCTTTCGACGCCAATATTAGCGATTGTTTTATGGTTATTGCACGGATACAACGGAATAATTGTAACGATAATTGCTAATTTTATCGGCGGATTGATCTTTTTTTGGATAGACCGGATTATTTTCAGAGTTGAGTTTACGAATCCGCTGTGGGAAATAAGAGACAATATCACGTGCGTCTCGTGCGGCAAAATTTGCGAAGGATTCAGACTCGTGAAGACAAAAAATTATGATCGCATAAATGACAAACAATCAGAATTTCGTTGTCCCGAATGCTCAAAAGAAAAAATCAAAGAGCTATCAAATCGCGGAGTAATTATTTAAGACTTCACAATTGCGAACAGTTTAAAAATAATTGTACAAAAAATTCTAATGACAAATTACAAAATTTTGTATGTTTTGTTATTTTTGTTTATTTTGTATTCTTAAAAAAATTTGTAACCATTCACGCAAAGAGAAAATTTCCTACGCCTCGAAGGGGCAACGGAGTTTTCTCTTGTGCGTGAACGGTTACCGTTTTTGAAGGCTAAACCAAAAGTAGAGACGCAAAGCATTGCGTCTCTACGATTGTTAATTTGTAACTATTCACGTTTTAATTTTGTCAATAAAAATTTCCGTGAACGGTTACCTTTATTTTTTCAGTTCGATCCATACGGCTTTTGAAGCTGGCAACTCTGCAATAAAATTCTTAACAAAAACAAAACAATATCGCCTACTGCCGGACAATTACTGCGTTACATGAGTTATTATTTACTCGTAACTAACAAACCAATCTAAATTTTCTACCTATTTTCGCCTATTTCTCCGCCTACTACAACTAATACAACCAATACAACTTCTACAACTAAATTTCCCCTCCCCCTGTTTTTTTTGAATCTTGTTACTATAATGTTTCCATAATTTACACGTTTAGATGGCTTCGGCAAAATAGGTTGTCGCAGCTTTGACAAAATACTTAACGTATTACAGTTCGGCGATTTAATTGTGTCAACTTGCTTTCCAAAATTACGCAAGATACAATAAACCCGAAAATTAACGTGTGAACAGTTTAAAACAATTAACCCTCCCAAAATTCCATAGGAGAATTCAATGAGTTTAGATTTAAGCACTTACGGTATTAAAGTAACAAACGTCCTTCGCAACGGCTCACCCGCCGTACTTTACGAAGACGGTATCCGCCAAAAAGATGCAGAAATTTCATCTGCCGGCGCGCTAATCAATAAATCCGGCGAAAAAACCGGACGAAGCCCAAAAGATAAACGCGTAGAAAAAAGCCCCGAAAGCGAAAAAGATGTCTGGTGGGGATCAATCAATATCCCAATCACAAACGACGATTTCAACAAAAATAAATCTCGCGCTATCGAATTCCTTAACACTCGCGAAAAGCTCTACGTAGTTGACGCTTACGCCGGTTGGGATCAGGCAAACAGATTAAAAATCCGCGTCATTTGCTGCCGCCCGTATCACGCGCTTTTCATGCAAAATATGCTGATACGACCAACCGCCGAAGAATTAAAGTCTTTCGGTAACCCCGATTACGTAATTTTCAACGCCGGTCAACAACAAGCCGACCCGTCGCTCGAATCGGTTAAAAGCAAAACCTGCGTAGCGTTATCATTTGAAAAAGGCGAATTCGTAATTCTCGGTACAGAATACGCCGGAGAAATGAAAAAAGGCGTGTTCACGATAATGAATTATCTCATGCCGAAAAAAGGATTTCCGTCAATGCACTGCTCGGCAAACGAAGGAAAAGACGGCGACGTTTCACTGTTTTTCGGACTTTCCGGCACTGGAAAAACAACCCTTTCAACCGAACCGAATCGTAAACTAATCGGAGACGACGAACATTACTGGACAAACGACGGAATCGCTAATATTGAAGGCGGTTGCTACGCGAAATGTATCAATCTTTCACCGAAAAATGAACCTGAAATTTTCAATGCAATTCGATTCGGCACGGTACTTGAAAATGTTGGTTATTGTCCGACGACTCGTGAAGTCGATTTTGCCGACCAGTCGATAACCGAAAATACTCGCGCTTCGTATCCGATTGAATTTATTGACAATAGAAAAACGCCGTGTGTTGGAGGTCATCCGAAAAATGTGATTTTCCTTTCTTGCGACGCTTTTGGCGTCTTGCCGCCGGTGAGCGAATTAACGCCCGAACAAGCGATGTATCATTACATTAGCGGTTACACGGCGAAGGTTGCGGGAACGGAACAAGGCGTAACTGAACCAGAGGCGACATTTTCCGCATGTTTTGGCGGACCGTTTTTGGTTTGGCATCCGTCGAAGTATGCCGAGTTGCTTGCGGCGTATTTGAAAAAGCATGGCGTAAAGGTCTGGCTAGTCAATACCGGTTGGAGCGGAGGAGGTTACGGAGTCGGAAGCAGACTTTCGATAAAATACACCAGAGCGATAATCGACGGAATCCACAGCGGCGAACTTGCAAAATCGGCAAAAGAGAAAGACCCAGTTTTCGGACTTTCGATTCCGAAATCATGTCCAAATGTTCCGGCGGAAATTCTTAATCCGAAAAATGTCTGGAAAGACAAAGACGCTTACGACAAAAAAGCATTGCACTTAGCCGGATTATTCAAAAAGAACTTCGAAAAATTCGCCGCAAATTCCTCACAAGAAATAATCAACGCCGGTCCATTAAAATTCAGCGAATAGAAAATTCAATAAAATTGGATACGAGAAATTCTGGTAAACGACTTTTTCAAAAAAGGTCGTTTACCAGATAAAAGGTAAATATTACTCATGTTACGCACTTGCTACGAGTTTTATTTTTTTAATTAGCACTATTCGGCTTTTGAAGCTTTCCATTAGATAATCCCTCGATGTAAAATAACCCAAGATCTGGTTGCCTACCTGATCAATAAACGCCTACTGAATAGTTACAATATTTTTAGGAAAATATTACCAAAATCTTAACCCTTAACTTATACGCAACCATTACAAAATACCAAAGTCTAAAGTCTAGATCAAAAAAATTTCTGTTGAGTATATAAATATCTATTGCATGAATTGAAAGTCAATGATATACTTTCACCCTATTTGTAAATTGACGAGTTTGAATTTCGATTAAAACGTTTCTATCAAAATCGAATTTCTACTAAAAAACGAACTCTGAATTAAAAACTCAACTTACAAAATTAACCTTGTGTTCGATTCAACTTTACCATCAACAGGAATCAAAAAATATCATGATCAAAAAACTTGAGATCATTTACATCGTTCCATCTCGATATGACGACGACGGATACGTTCAACGTTGGACTTGGGGAGTCGTTCCGTCTAATTCGCTGGCAGTTCTTAAAAGTCTCGCGCGAGATATGATCGATAAGAAACCTTTGCCCAATGTCGAAATCTCTTTGGAATCCTACGACGACAATGTCCAAAAAATTCCATTCGACAAAATCGCGCGTCAAAATATTGATCCTGAAACCAAAGTTGTCGTTGGTATAGTCGGCGTTCAATCTAATCAATTTCCTCGCGCGTCTGATATTGCTATGCGATTTCGTAAACTTGGAGTCGATGTGCTAATCGGAGGCTTTCACGTTACCGGAGTAATCGCATTGTTCGATAAACTCACGCCCGAATTGCAATCGCTTGTTGATAACGGAGTCTCGCTTATTGCGGGAGAAGCCGAAACTCCCGGCTCGATGGAAAAAATATTCGACGACGTAATCAATAACAATTTGCAACCGGTTTATCGTCTGCCCAAAGCGCCAGACTTGACAAACGCACCGCTGCCAAAAGCAGACCCGAAATATATCGACCACTTCGGCGCAAAATGGGCAACTATCGATTCCTCGCGCGGATGTCCTTTTGGTTGTACATTCTGCACGGTGATAAATATTCAGGGTAGAAAAATGAGATGCCGTTCTTCCGACGCGGTTATCGAAACGGTCAAAGAAAATTGCAAAAACGGTATTCCGAATTTTTTCTTCACCGACGATAATTTCGCCCGTTCCGCACACTGGGAAACGATTTTCGACGCACTCACAGAAATGAGAGAAAACGGAAGTCCCGTAAATTTCATGATGCAAATAGACACTCAATCGAGCAAAATTCCGAACTTTGTAGATAAGGCGGTTAAAGCTGGTTGTCGGATGGTTTTTATCGGGATGGAAAGCGTGAATCCTGAGAATATCGCCGAAGCTGGAAAGACGCAAAACAAGGTTGAGCAATATCAGTCGATGGTTCAAACGTGGCAGAAGTCTGGGGTGATTGTTCATGTCGGTTATATTATTGGTTTCCCGAAAGACACTATTGAATCGGTGAAACGCGACGTGTTGTTTTTACGTGATCATGTCGGCGTTGATTTAGCGTCGTTTTTTATGTTGACGCCGTTGCCCGGTTCGGTTGATCATTTTGAGATGGTCAAGCGCGGCGATGCGATTGATCCTGATTTGAATAAGTATGATTCTTTTCACGAAACGTTTGTTCATTCGTCGATGAATCCTGGCGAGTGGATGGCGGCGACTAAAACTGCTTACAGTGTATTTTATTCAAAAGAGCATTGTACAAAGATTCTCAAGCGATTGCCGAAAGACCATTACTGGCTTATGTTTTGGAATTTAATTTGGTATCGATATTCGGGTGTGTTGTCGGGAACGCATCCGATGATGACGGGTTTTTTCCGTTGCAAGGATAGGCTCGACAGACGACCTGGTATGCCGCGAGAAAATATGTTTAGTTTTGCGTGGAGACGTATAAAAGATTTTGTGTTGGACAGTGGGTCGTATATTAAATTATTTTTTGAATTTCAGGAGATATGGTTTTTGACTCGGCGTAGTGCGATTGTGCATGAAAAGATTGACAGTTTAGTTGCGTCGAGCGACGATGTCGTGGTAGATGATAAAGTTGATAATGCGATATTGGGGTTGTCTCGAACTCGTGCGATGCGTCGTTTGATTCGGATTCGTCATTGGGCGCCTCTTGCTCGTTTGAAGTCGTGTTGGAATTCGTTGCAGCAGCGTCTTGCGGAGTACAATTGGAAGGGTCAATATGATGCGGCGGTTCAGGAGTTGAAGAATCAGTTAAGGGCGACGGCGGAAAGTTTACGTTTGATGGCGTCGTTGATTCGGCAGGAGAGGAGTAAAGCCAAAGCGTTAGAGGGTGTAGCTTTTGAGATTGACAACTATATCAATCAAATTGATTCTGAACCTGCCAACTCTACTACGTTATATAAAATGCAGCAATTTGTAGGCGAAAAATTGTTAGCAAGATATGAGGAAATGTCGAGCAGTTGCGTAAGATTAAGACGATATGCGAATCGTTTGAGAGCCAACGCCATTGGCAATTTCCGACAAGGCAAAATAATAAATTCCGGCGTAGAGTTCGTCAGAAGAGCATGGGTTCTACCAGTTGACGCCTTCCTATCATTCAGATTCTTCCTAGCCGTTTTCAGAAAAGAACTCTAATATTAATTTAGCTGTAGAAATTTTATAACAGTTCACGTTTTTTAAATTCGGAATTATATTTCTGGCAGTTATATTTATGATGTTTTATTTTTTGTAACGATAATTGTAATATTTCAGCGTAATTTATTTCAAAGATATTTTAAACTGTTCGCACTTGAATTTTCGGTTAGAGCCGCCAGCTTATTTTCGGAAAGCAGACTTTTATGATTTTGCGTCGCCGAAATTCATAGTACGAATTGTATATTACTTTTTGATAAACTCATTTTCAACCTAATTTTTTTCCTAACAAAATTAGGTTAAAAATGATTTTTTAAAAAATAAACCTAATATCTGTACAAAAATTAAATGAATGATTAGGAATATCAATATCGCTATTTTCCCTGTTTTCCCCTCTAGCATAAGATCCAAATAATACTATTCTTTCGGGAGAGATTCTTGAAGTAATAAATGTAACAATCTGCTCCATGATAGGTAAATTTTGATTCATAGACATTTTTATATTTGTTAAGGATATTTTTCACCAGTGTCCGGTTAAGACATTAAAGGTTTGTTGTATAGTTTTGTTTTTTTGACAGTTAGATAAAATTTTGACATGTATCGACTTCAAATTGGTTATTAACTTTGGGATAACTTAAAACGGAAGTTGTGTATTTAATCGTCAAAATTTTGAAAAAAGTAGCTAAAACTGTCGCATTCATTATACAAAATTCTACAGATTGTAAGTCTAATACAATTTGAAAAATCCCTATTTTTCAAGTATTCAACGAAAAAAAATTACAAAAACAATAACATACGCAATTATAACCAACAGTATTTATTCAACTTATAACCGGATACTAGCGTAATTTTATATATAATCTCGCCGCTAATTCCGTTAAAATTTTATTAGCCCTTTTAGGTTTTCCTTTTTTTATTCTCCATGATTTTGGTTATATAGTTTCATTGCTTTACTGCTAATCTCTTCAATTGTCATCCCGACAAATAGATTTTCTTTTCTCCATTCTGTATAGTCAAATGGTTCGCGTAATATTAACGAAATAAATTTTTCTGCATCTATATTACCCAACTTTTCAATCAATACTTGCATCCCTGTTTTCATTAATACCGTGTCATTCATGATATCCTCCAGTATATTCCCATATTTTAATAAACTTTATTGGATCTACTA
>JAITAZ010000681.1 GCA_031283825.1 Planctomycetaceae bacterium
ATAATATAATTTTATTGATATTAAAATCGTCATTTCCATTCTCCGCGAATATCCGTATTCACTAAAAAAATCCGTATTATCCGCGTTTAAAAATTCCCCGTATTATCCGCGTTTAAAAAATTCTGATATATTACCAAATTAACAAATGTAGAGACGCAATGCCTTGCGTCTCTATTGTTCGATCAAAAGATCACCGATCGAGACGCAAAGCATTGCGTCTCTACATTGGGTTTAGCAATTCAAATCCGAATTTAAAAACCGTGAATGGTTACGTCTCTTCTGTCTCTTCTGTCCCTAGCGTCCTTTAAAAAGCAACAGAGCGGTTACAAATAATTGTTACAAATCTGGGCGTAGTATTTCTGGTTTTAGGTTGTTGTAAAGTTGGTTGTTGGTTGTTGAGATCGGTTGAGATTTTGAAAGTCCTTGCTGGTTGACCCATACATTCATCGCACCCATTTCTCGATTGTCCCATGCGTAATAAGGGACAGCCGTCAGCTCTCGATCTTCAGTGTCTTTACATTTCAATACGACAATTCCTCCAAGCAAATCTTTTTGAAATTCTTCCTTGAATTGCGGGTCTCGCGCTAACTCAATATTGAAAACAGATAACGCCTTATTGTCCGTTTCCTCAAAACAATAAACAAGCGGACCTCGCTGAATCGCAACTCGTCCATTGTTCGCTACAACCTTCGGATGAGCAATAACTCGGTTAGTCTCCATCTTAAAATCAATATTACGAACAAACGACTTTCCCCACGCAATCTCAATCGGCAAAGTATATCCGTCAGAACCACTCGCAATTTTCGTAACGTTAATTCCCTCGCCAAAAATTTGATCTCGCGACCACGACGGAATCCTAAATTTTACGACAAAATTACCATTCGTCTTACAACTCGCATACGGTTTTGGAGTCGACTCAAATTTGAATTTGAGTTTGCCATCACAAGGATAATTGGTTTCTAATTTGATTTTTACAGTTCCATTCGGCAACTCGACCAATGCGTTTCCGGCGAAATATTGATTCACAATCAACACACCGTCTTTATCAACCGCATACTGATAACCCGAAAGAGACGGAATAAATCGCACTACATTAGTCGGACAACACGCCGTAGTAAAAAAAGGTTGACGATGATGCAAAACGTTTTTTGTAACGTCATGTTTATTAGGTTGAATTTTTTCAGCTTCAAGCGGATTAACATAAAAAAAACTTTTTCCGTCCATCCCGTAACCCGCAAGAATATTGTTGTACGCCGCACGCTCAATGACATCGGCATATTTTGCGTCGCCGTGCAGTAGATTCATGCGATGCGCCCACATCGCCAAACTGATCGCGGCACACGTTTCACAATAAGCCGTTTTATTCGGCAATTCATAAGCAGCGCCAAATGATTCGCTTCCATGCGTCGCCCCAATTCCGCCAGTAATGTACATTTTTCTATTGACCGTATCATTCCACAAATTATCCAATGCGTTTAACAATTCTTTATCGCCGGAATAAGCGGCAACGTCGGCAACTCCGGTGAAAAAATAACACGCCCGAACCGCATGACCAACAATCTCAAACTGCTTACGAACCGGCAGATGATCCTGTATATTGACACCGGCTAGTTTATCTTGACGTTTCAACTGATCTCCGCGCACGTCGATAAAATGTTTTGACAATGTTAAGTATTTTTCTTTGCCGGTTTGTTGATAAAGTTTAATCAATGCGAGTTCGATCTCTTCGCATCCCGGAACTCCGAATTTCGCAGACTTCTGGACATAAAAAACGTCGTAAATATGGTCGGCTAATTTTTCCGCGACATTTAACAGCGTATCTTTTCCAGTTGCTTGTTTATAAGCGACAGCGGCTTCGAGCAAGTGTCCGGCACAATATAATTCGTGTTTGTGAATTTGCGTCCATTTTTTATTTTGTTCACGCAAAGAAAAATACGAATTGAGATAACCATTCGGCATTTGAGCTGCGGCAATCCAAGCAATTACGTCGTCGGCGCGTTTTTCCAACTCCGAATCAGGATGACTAGCGAGCGAATACGCCGTGCCTTCGAGAATTTTATAAACGTCTGAATCGTTATAATAAATTCCTTCAAAGTCGCCTTGCAAAATTTTTGCGGCTTTGGCGAAATTTGTAATTCGTCCGGTGTCTTCGCACCATTTATAATTGTGAGGAATCGAGATTTCACGATTCGTTTTCAATCGCGGCGACCAAAAATTATCGTCGATTTTAACCGCCGTAAATGGAACGGCACGAAATTTATAATTCGCCTGTAACTTTGGCTCCTCGCTGTCGTATGTTGCCAAACATGGAAGTTCTGTTTTGTTACGTCCTGAATACCACAGATACCATCGCTTTTCATTTTCACGATAAATAACCTGCGTGATATAAACCGATAACTTATCGTAATCCTCGCTCGGAGACACAATAGGGTTGCCATTGGAACGTTCCCAAACGATACCGTCTTTCGACTTTGCCATACCAGTTTGTGCGTAATCGATTGTTTTGTATCCGATGTAAAAGAGGTAATATTCTCCTTTGAGTTTAAGTACAGTTCCGCCGGCAACGCCCCAGTGATCCCATGCGTTTTTGTCGTTCCTGTTTCCGGAAAAGACTGGTTCTTTGTGTTTTGTCCAATTCAAGCCGTCTTTGCTTGTTGCGTAACCTCTGTCGGTCGGTTCGTATGCGCCGCCAGCACTGTACCACATTTTGAAAACTTTTTCTTCTTCATCCCAAATTGTTACCGGACACATTACGGATTCGTTTTCCCATTTTTCTGTTGCGACCAACACGGGTTTGTCGGACATGCGTTTCCAGTTTATGCCGTCGGTTGAAGTTGCAAAAGCGATTTGAGTTACGGCGGCAGCTGTATGACGTTCTTGTTTCTTTTGCGCTTTGCTGTGGACGGTGTACCACATGTAGAATAGACCGTCTTTCTTGACTACATAAGGACGGTCAACAATAAATTCTTCCCATGTTCCGGCAACTGGCGAAAGGACAATTTTTATGTCTGACCAATGAACGCCGTCTTTACTTTCGGCATATCCGATTGAACGTTTTGCGCGAACATCCAACCATGCTTTGAAAGTCCCGTTATCATCAACAACAGATTCAAGAATAATTTGATTACCGCGTATAACAGGATTATCAGGATGCTTAACCCATCCCGTTGACGCCTGATTCAATTTAGCGAGCGAAACGCTAACAGATTCGTCCGCAACAACTTGACAAACAAAACTCAACCAAATTGTCAAAACCGCAAAATAAATGCGATAAGACAAATTAAAAAATCGCGTAAATTTCATATTTTTAATTTTTTGTTAAAGGAACCAATAATTTTTTGTAACCGTTATTGGAGTTGAAATTGTTAATTTTATAACCATTCAGTGAATGGTTTCAGTGAATTTTCTTAGTGAATTTTCTTTAAAGGACAAAAGGGACGTTCTGGTTTAGAATCTTTGATTGGCGACTCAAATAGTAATAATTTCATTTGATATAAAAATATTGTAACCGTTCACAAGAAAAAAATAATATGGTTTTAAAAAGCCAAAGATAATTTTTTTGGGGGGACTTAGGGGACAAAGGGGACGCTGGGGACACTGGGGACGTTCTTGTTTGATATCTGGGATTGATGGCTCAACGGGGGACAAAATTTAAAGAAAAAAATTTCTCTTTGTTAAAAGCTGTTTTTTTCTGTTGAGTCGTTATTCATGGTTTTTAAATTAGTGTGTCCCCAGTGTCCCCTAAGTCCCCAACGTCCCCAATGTCCCCCCAAAAAATAATATAGTTTTTAAAAAACCGTGAACGGTTACAAAATGTTATCCTATTTATTAGTTATCCCTTTTGTCCTTTAAAAAATATTCCGCTGAAATATTACTACCAATCTATATTCAGACGTAGTTTTTTACTCTGGGTTGAACCATAGCGACTGCCAGTATTTTTGATCTAAATCGTAGTAGTTGACTGGCGTTTTGGGGTCGTGATCTTTGGGTAAAATTCCGAAACGTTTCATTTCGCGAGTGTATTCTGGTCTTGGGAGAAAATCCGGCATGTCGAAACGTTTGATTGTGTCGAGTTGTAATTTGGCTCGTTCTATTCCGGCTAGAATTGTTTTGTAATTTTCGTCGTCTTTTTTCAAAATAT
>JAITAZ010000640.1 GCA_031283825.1 Planctomycetaceae bacterium
CGATTGTATTGATTAAAAATTTAATTTATGTAATTTTTTATTTACCTATTCTTGCTAATCGTTATTTTTTAACATATAATTTTATGAATGTAAAAGTAAGCGAGTTGACATCCAACGCAAAGAGTCAATCTCGTAAAAGCGTAAATTTAGGTTTGCATCGCGTAAGCCGACGCTTAAAGATTAAAAAGTTTATCACAAATTTTTGGAGGTACAAAATGAAAAGTTTTTTGAGTTACACGATTTTAGGCGTGTTCGCGTTAATTTTTAGCGGTTGCTGCGGTGGCAACGTAACGCCATCTACGCCTACCGAACCAGAACCGCCGACAGGAGAATACGCTTATCTGACAAATGAGACTAGACCTGGCGGCGTCGAAGACGTTGAAATATTTGTTACGGACCAACCAATACGGGGAGTTACATATACATTCTTTCCGGCAGGTACGGGCGAATATAGCAACGATGCTTATTACTTCGGTAATATGGCAACATCGTATTGGGGATACGTAACCCAATGGAGCGATGGAAGTACTACATATTCAGACGGACCGTATGAAGGAGTCGATTATGATGGTAATATTACTCATTATACCGCTGAATTTAACTATACCATTTTTAATGGTGGTTCGAATCGTGAGTTGGTGCCAACAGATGTGGATAGTTGGCTCATCGGTACAGATACATCAGGTCATGTGCCGGACGATTACGAATTTAGAGCATTTGACGACGGTGAATATCACGATTTTGACGGCGAATACGTTTTAAAAGGAACTGCCGGAAATGTTGACGGCAACACAATCGGCAATAATGATGACGACTCCGAAAGTAATGATTTCAATAATCTGCCTGAAGAAAATGACGAATTACCGTTGTCAAATTGATTCGATAAATTTTTTAAGAGACAGAAATGACATTAGGAACACAAGGAACGTTTGAGTTTAAAATCTGTTTGAAAAAACTCAAAAACGACATTTTTTGAGTCTTTAATTTTCGACTTAAAACAATGACGTCCTTAATGTTCCTAATGTCTATTAAAAAAATACTGCGACGGAATTGTTACTATTTTTTGATTAATTCGACGGCTTTGTCGTCTAGCGGCATGATGTAATAGTCGCGGAATAGACAACCTTGATTTCCTCCGCCGTGAAGTTGTAAGCCGGTTTTGCCTTCTTTGGCGCATTTTGGATCGACAATGTCAATAATTTGCCAACCGTTCAAAAAAGTTACAAGATGATCCCCAACCGCTACCGTTCCGACCTCGTTCCAATCTCCAGATTTGAATTTTGATTTCGCTAACCCGACATTTCTCGCAACCCATCCGCGTCCTTCGACTTCCCACAATCCCGCCGTGTCTCCGTTGGTTGCTATTTCGCATTGGAAACCTTTCATCCAATACGGTTTATCAACTTCTTTCGCCCGAAAATAAACGCCGCTGTTGCCCGTAATTATCTTAAACGAAACCTTCACCGCAAAATTTTTATAAGATTCTTTACTCAAAATCATTCCGTCTTTCGGTTGACCTTTTTCCGTCGTTCCTTTCAATGTTCCGTCTTCCAAAATCTCCCATTTTCCGACCGGCTTTGTTTCGACATTGCCGAATTTTTTGTCGGAATATAACGAAACCCATTCTGTCGCCGGAAGTTCCAAAATCTGAATATTCCGCCAACGCACCTGTCCGCGCTCGCCCGAATGAACTTGAAAACCCAAAATTCCATCGTTGCTCGCAAGATCAAATAAATCTGTAATCTTTTCGCCATTGACCCAAGTTTTAATCGACGGTCCAACGCATTGAATAACAATTTCATTCCAGTCGTTTCTCTTAAACGCTTTGTCAGTTTTGGCTTGCAATTCAGGCGACGGAACTGTCAAAAAACGGTTACGTCGATTTTCGTCGAAAATATTCGCCGTGTCTTTTTCGGGAATAATCTCGCATTGATAACCGACCAATAACTCGTTGTCATTTTCAGTTTTGACAGACGAGCGAAATTGCACGCCGGAATTACATTCGACATCGTATTTTACGTCGAACTTCAAAATAAAATTGGAATACTTCTTTTCTGTACACAAAAAAGAATCGACACCGTTTCCGCTTTTGCCGACAAGCTCACCGCCTTCGACCGCAAAAGTCGCCGCGCCGCCGCGTTTGACAAAACCCTCAAACGGTTTAGCGTTTTCTGTCCACGAAACGGATTTTGTCGGAATTAGTCGAACAAATTCCCCGTTGTCGGCTGCAAAAACCGCATCCATCGCAATCGCCGCGATGTAAAATATTCCCAAAATACACGTTAAAGTAAAAAAAGATTTCATTGAAATCATCCTTTCGTTTGTTAAATGTTAAATGGATATTTCTAAAAATTCAAATTTTCATTTTTCAAGGAGAATTTTTTAACACGAAATAATCGCAAAAAATACAAATGATCATGTTAAAAATTTTCTTGAAAAGTTATGAATTTTTCAGAAATTCCTTTATTGTTTAAAATTCTAGTTACTCATCAGACGCTTACGAGCGTCAGTTGATTTTTAATTTCGTCGGCTACAAGTTTAATGGTTGCGTGATTTATAATTTTTTCGCCGATGACTACGGTTGGTCCTTTGTTGCAATTTTCCATGCAAAACGCCGCTTCGACTTGTAAAACGTTTCCTAGTGATTCGGTTTGTATGAAATCCTCAATTTTTTTGAGCAATTCTTCGCTTCCTTTTGCGTAGCAACTTGTGCCGACGCAAACAGTTATTTTGATTTTTGATTCGGCTCCGTTATTCCAAACCGGCAATGTAACTCCGTTTATTCGGCGTCGATTTCTGTAAGTTGTGTGTAGCAATGAATGAGCCGTATGTCCGCCGATTCCGCCTTCAAAATATTTTTCGTAGCAATTTACTAACGGTTGATTATCTTGCGGGTTATGAAATTTTAACGAGACGTCGGATTTGTACAAACCGGCGGCTCTTGCGACTCTTGTCCGCATATCGTTTGTAACCGGTTGACCCGCGCCGCCGACGCAACCAAGCGGACATGCCATCACTTCTATAAAATCGTATTTTGACTCGCCGGAACGAATCCAATCTGCAACTTTGCGGGCGTTATTCAAACCGTAAACAATGCAAACGTTTACCTTTAATCCTTCGATCTCCAAAGATGCCTCGCGAATAGATTTTTCGCCGCGTACTTCGTTGAATTCGAATTTTTCGGGTTTCTTTCCTGTAATTTTCTCAACTGCAAATCTCAACGCCGCTTCCATCACTCCGCCGGTTGTTCCGAAAATTACTCCGCCGCCGGTGTAGAAGTTGAACGGTTCGTCGGGTTCGGTCGGTTCGAGTTCGCTGAAACGCAAACCGGCTTCGTCAATCATCCGAACAAGTTCCTGCGTTGTCAAGACGTGATTGACGTCTGCGATTCCGTCTTTGATGAATTTATCTTGTTTGCATTCAAACTTTTTCGCCGTGCAAGGCATAATTGAAACGACGACTAAATCTTCCTGTTTCACTCCGAGCAAATCGGGCAGAATCAACCGTGCTGTTGGACCGAACATTTGTTGCGGCGAGCGGCATGTCGATAGATTGTGCAATAAATCCGGCAAAAATTGCTCGGCGAATTTTACCCATGCCGGACAACACGACGTAAATTGCGGCAGGTTATCGCCTTTGATTTTTCGTTGGACAAATTCTGTTGCTTCTTCAAAAATTGTCTGGTCGGCGGCGAAACTTGTGTCGAACACTTTGTCGAAACCTATTGCCTTTAGAGCGGCGACGATACGTCCGATTTCGATAGAACCCGGCGTGCCTCCAAATGCTTCTCCGATTGCAACTCTAACTGCTGGAGCGATTTGTACAACAACTTTTTTTGACGGGTCGTTAATTACTTTCCAGACTTCGTCAACGTCGTCGCGGACAGTTAGTGCGCCGACAGGACAAACGGTGGCGCAAAGTCCGCAGTTGACACATTCTACGTCGGCGAGATTTTTGTTAAACGGCGGAACAACCGTAGATTTTGCGCCGCGTCCGGCAAAACCAATTGCGCCGACGCCTTGAATTTCGTTGCAAGCGCGGACGCAATCTCCGCACAGAATACATTTATTGGGGTCGCGGACAAGAGAGTAACTTGAGCGGTCAACGGGTTTTCTGACAAAAGTCCGTTTGAATCTGACGTCGTCGATTCCGTGTTTGCGGGCGAGACTTTGCAATTTGCATCGTGTATTTTTTGAGCAGAGCGTACAATTTGGATCGTGGTTGGCGAGAATTAGTTCGAGGGCGATTTTTCTGATTTCGCGGACTTCTTCGGTGTGGGTTAGAACTTCCATTCCTGCTTGAGGTTTAGTCGAGCATGAGGCGACGATTCCGAGTCCTTTGACATCAACGAGGCAGAGTCTGCATGCGCCGTAAATGCTTAATTCAGAGTGGTAGCAGAATGTAGGGATTTCGATTCCGGCTTTGCGGGCAACTTCGAGAAGATTTCTTTCGTTTGAAAATGCAATTTTAACGCCATTAAGGGTAAGGGTTTGAGCGTTTTCTGTCATTTTTGATTTGGGGTTGGTTGGTGTTTAAAAAATAATTCTACTGATATAATTACAATTTTTTTTCGCGATTGGTTGAATAATTTACCGCTAATGATACAAACTCCAATTAGTTTTATTGATATTCCTGTATCGTTTGTAATTTAATGTAGTTGCGTTTGGCTTAATCAATTTAATTTTGTAAATTGTTTTCAACAAATCGACAACATTCTATCTAATTCTAACCTTTATACAAGGGAGAGCATAAAATTTTGTAATCGTTCATGAGTTTTTAAATTCGTAATGTCGAATCCCGAATTTTTAAAGCCAAAGATAATTTTTTTAGAGGACAAATGGGACATTCTTGTTTAAATCTTAGGCTCGCGGGGATAAAACCGAAAAAAAATCTCTCCTTTTAAAAGAGGCTGTTGTCTTCTGTTGAGTCGTTAATCATGGTTTTTAAATTAGTGTGTCCCCAATGTCCCCAACGTCCCCTTTGTCCCCAATGT
>JAITAZ010000654.1 GCA_031283825.1 Planctomycetaceae bacterium
GCAATGTAACGTTGTTACGAATCAATCTATCAACTCTAACTCCATCGACTCCAGCTTGCCAAATCGCAAGTAAATCTTCGCGTAATTTGTTGTAGTTCATTTTTTTGAGTAATTGTAAAGTAACAGTCTATTAAGATTTTGGTAATCGTTCACGGTTACATAATTTTTATGAATGCGTATGAAATAATCATTTGCAAATAACAATAAATTAACGCTTGTAGAGACGCAATGCTTTGCGTCTCTATCGGTGATTTTTTGATCGAATTTAGGTCAAACCAACAAGAGACGCAAGGCATTGCGTCTCTACAATTGTTGTTAATTTATAACTATTCACGTTTTAATTTATAAAAATTTTGTGAACGGTTACATTTATTTTAAGCTGCGAGTTGTATAAGATGCTTCGCGTTATTAGAAAGAAGGCTTTTTGTCGAGCGTTGGGACCGGGTTGTCGGAGCGTGATTTGGTTTTATGGTTGTTCTCGTTCTTGTTTGGGTTGTATTGCTGATTCTATGAACAAGTCGAATAAGTATGAATCTTACGAGCCTTATCAATTAGCCGAATGGGTAATAAATAATCAAGGAATCGAAGGAATTACTTTGTCCGGCGGAGAACCTTTTGAACAACCGAAAAAATCGCTCGAACAATTTTTGAAATCTATTAGAAAAAATTCAAATCTGTCAATTCTCTGCTATACCGGAAATCGCTATGAAAAACTTATCGACGATATAGAAAATCAAAAAATTTTAAAATATATCGATGTCTTAATCGACGGCGAATATCAGATCAATAACGATAACGGACAACGCTGGAGAGGTTCGGAAAATCAGCGTTTTCATTTTCTGACGTCGCGGTATGCGGCGGAAAAAGATAAATGGCTGATTGCTCGCGAACGTCAAATTGAAATCGAATTAGACTTAAACGGTTCTATATTGCTTTCGGGAATTCCTTCAAAAGATTTTATTGAAAACTTAACAACCCAACTCGACGCCAAAAATATTTCTATTGATTTTTCTTAATCTCTGTAACGACTTGACTCGCAAGGAATCGAATTTATAATTGCCGCCTTAATCGTCGAAAGACGAATTATTCAACTGCTCGTACATGAATTTTCGGTTGTTGTCATTTGCTTACTTGCGTGTCGGAAAGCCGACTTTTACGCTTTCAAATCGCCAAATTTTTAATGCGAGTCGTCATGTTGATCTTTGATCTATTGTCAATAATTTAATTCTGAAATTTACGATGACGCACAATAATTTAAACGACGCAGAAAAGCTTTGGAAAGAAGGCTTATTACGTTTTGAATCGAAAGACTACATAAACGCGATTAAATTTTTTACTCAAGCATTGCACGCAAACGGCGAAATTCCTTATAAAGAAGTTTATCTTTATCGAGCTTACGCATGGTTTAAAATCGGCGAATATGAAATTGCCGTCATGGATATTAACGATTCTATACGCGAGTCGCCATTTGACGCTCCGTTGTACAAAGCTCGCGGGCAAATACGACGCGAATTAGCTCAATACGGCAGAGCGATTGTCGATTTCACTTTGGCGATTGACCTCATGCCAAACGACGCCTCAATATACTACGAAAGAAGCATCACGCACGCAAAAAAATTAAATTGGTCAAAAGCATTGCAAGATATCGAAACCGCTATTCAATTCGCTGGAAATAATGCAAAAATTAATTCGCCGGAATTTTTTGTCCAACGCGCAAAAATTTATCAAAATATAAAAAATTACGAAAAAGCATTGGCGGATTGTCTAACGATTCTATCTATAGAAGAACCTCCGGCAGAAGGGTTTTTAGTTTGCGGAGATATTTATCTCGAACAAGGAAATTTCTTAAAAGCTCACGATATGTATTCAAAAGCTATTGAAATCGAACCGAGTCTAAACGATATTGATCTATCGTTGGCAAAAAGTTCGTTTTTAAAAGAAGAATACGATAAAGCTATTTTTTATTGCGATAGATATATCGAGAAATTTCAAGAATCAGTTGACGCTCATTTACTTCGCGCGAATTCATATTATTTTCAAAACGAATTAAACAAAGCTCATAACGATTGTAATAGAGCTATAGAATACAATTCGCTCTCGATTCAAGCATACCGAATACGCGCAAAAATTTTCAGAGCAAAACGCGATTTCTTGTCCGCAGAAAGAGACGAAAAACGCGCAAACGAATTAGAAAATAAACATTGCTGAATAAATATAATCGTACAAAAAATCATTGTAACCGTTCACATGAAAAAGTATGTAACAATTCAGTAGAATTTTTAAACACGGATAATATCGGATTTTACGGATAATCGCGGAAAATGGAAATGATGCCTTTGTGTGGTAAAAGTCAATAATTTAACTGTGATAATGAGGGAAGTAAAAAATTATAATACTAACTAAATAAATAATTGACTAGACAAATCAACTATAACTAAATAAACCTAAATAAATAATTTTATGAATATTAAAATCGCCATTGGCATTTTCCGCGATTATCCGTTCTATCCGTTCTATCCGTTATTATCCGTGTTTAAAAATTCCCCTATTATCCGTGTTTAAAACCGTGAACGGTTACAAAAAATTAACCTTAACCATTAACTTTAACCATTACCATTAACTTTTACTTTAATCAGATGAAATCAGATTATGTTTTTTGGCTTGTAACGATTTCTGTTACAATAATTACTAGTTCGCTTATTTCTTTTGTTTTTTCGGCGGAAACATATCCTCCGGCTCGGCAATTGGATCAAGTTGATACTTATTTTGGCGTTCAAATTAACGACCCGTATCGATGGATGGAAAACAACGATACAAAAGAATTGACAGATTGGATCGACGCGGAAAATAAATTGTCCCGCAAATATCTCGACGGAATTGACATTCGCGAGAACTTGAAAAATCGTCTTGCGGAAGTGATAAATTATCCGCGTTATTCTGTTCCTTTCACTGTAAAGGACAAAATTTTTTACACGAAAAATAACGGTTTGCAAAATCAATCTGTTCTTTACGTGCTTGATACGGCTCAATCTGACCCGCGAGTTTTGATCGACCCGAATAAATTTTCAATCGACGGAACAGTTAGCTTGGGAACTATTGCCATTTCCAAAAACGCCGAATATATCGCCTACTCGATTTCAACAAGCGGCTCAGACTGGAGAGAAATAAAAATACGAAATATCAACACCGGAAATGATTTGCCCGATAAAATCGAATGGGTAAAATTCTCCAACATAACTTGGGTCGAAGACGGTTTTTATTACAGCAGGTACGACGAACCGCCAAAAGATAAATTCCTAACTGCAAAAAACGAAAATCACAAAATTTTCTTCCACAAAATTAATACGCAACAAAAAGACGACATATTAGTTCGCGAAAATAAACAATATCCGCAGCGAACTCGGCACGCTTTAACCGACTTCAACGAAAAATATCTGTTCATCCGAGAAAGCGAATCAACTTACGGAAATACGCTTGAATTCAAAGACCTGACAAAAAATGAAACCGAATTTCATACAATAGTCAGCGATTTTAAGTCGTTGAATGAAATCGTTACCGTTGTCGATGGAAAATTCTACATGTTGACCGACCGCGACGCTCCAAAGAAACGACTCGTCGCTGTCGATCCGTCAAAACCAGAGCAGAAAAATTGGATCGAGATTATTCCTGAATCGGATTCGTTGTTGGCGTCGGTTGATCATATCGGCGAGAAACTTATCGTTACTTTTTTAAAAGACGCCGCCGACGCCGCGTTTGTTTACGACTTGAAAGGAAAACAAATTCGCGAAATAAAATTTCCGACTTTCGGTCAAACGAAAATTTCGGGCAATCAAGATTCGTCGGTGTTTTTTCATTCTTTTACGTCGTTTGTTTATCCGATTGTTATTTATCGTACGAATATTGACTCCGGCGAGAGCAAACAATTTTTTCCGAATGCGATCAATATCAATCCAGATGATTACGTTACCGAGCGAGTTTGGTACGCGAATAATAGCGGCAAAAAAGCGCCTATCTTTTTGACCTATAAAAAAGGACTCAAAAAAGACGGACTCAATCCGACATTGCTTTATGGATATGGCGGTTTTAACATTTCGCTTACGCCGTCTTTTTCGGCGTTGCGTTTACCTTTCCTTGAACGCGGCGGAATTTACGCGGTTGCAATTTTACGCGGCGGCGGAGAGTACGGCGAAGAATGGCACAAAGACGGAACAAAATTACGCAAACAAAATGTATTCGACGATTTCATTTCGTCGGCGGAGTTTTTGATTCGTGAAAAATATACTTCGCCGTCGAAACTTGCGATTCTTGGCGATTCGAATGGCGGTTTGCTTGTAGCTGCTGCGGCGTTGCAAAGACCAGATTTATTCAAAGCCGCCGTACCGAGAGTTGGCGTGCTTGACATGTTGCGTTATCATAAATTCACAATCGGATGGGCATGGGCGACAGATTACGGAACTAGCGAAGATAACAAAGAGATGTTCGATTATCTGTTAAAATATTCGCCGTTGCACAATATCAAGTCGGAGGTAAATTATCCGGCGATGTTAATAATGACGTCGGATCATGACGACCGAGTTGTTCCTGCTCATTCGTTCAAATTTGCGGCGGCGTTGCAACAAAA
>JAITAZ010000018.1 GCA_031283825.1 Planctomycetaceae bacterium
GATTTTTCGGTTGCCCAGTAGTACCAATTGCGGAGTTCTTCGTAAAACTTTTCGGAGAGTTGTTTTCGTTTGTCTTCTTTTCGATATTGTTCTTTGAGAGCGTTGAGAGCGTCGAGGACGTCATCGGCGTTACAGCGAAACCATTCCGAGTTACCATCTTGTTGAAAACCGTGTTCGGCAAGATAACGATGAATTTCTTTATCCGAGATTTCAGATTTACCAACAACTGCGGCGTCAGAAAAAACGATTTCGGGTTTCAGATTGACTTGACTTAATTGTTCACTAATACGTTTCTCTACCGAGCCGGAAGTCTGATCAATTTTAAGCCAGCCGTTATATTTCAAAACTTCAGGAAGCGTATAAGCGTAAATTTTATTGGACATTAAACTAAAAAAACTAATAATCGTACACGAAATAATTGTAATATTGTAATTATTCGTTTATGCGAAACGAAATTTCATAATTTTTGATAAAATCTTTTTCTTCGTCCGTTAAGTTGTATAGCGGACAGATTAAGTCGTCAATCAAATCAATGAGCGGTTTGAGTAACGGATTTTATACTCTTTGTAGGAATCGACGTGAACGTATTCAGTTGTTTTGTGTTCGATAATATTTGTCTTCCCTTCGGAATGTGGTTTTATCGTACCGAAAAGCCTACATTAAACTTCGTCCCTATTTCGGCGTTGTTTCTTGCCAATACCTAGCTGTTTCGTTTTCCTTTTTTAGCTGCCTGGTTTGGCATGTGTTACATTGTGACTTGGGGATGCGTACTGCCCTTTTTTTTCGGCAATACACATAAACTGTTGCGACCATTGATGTTAAGTTTTCTAAAACCTCTTTGATCTTATCAATTCAACCGAAACGGGTGAAAGCATCGGCAACTTTTTTCCCCAGTCACTTGGACAAAATATGATTACCAATCTAATACCAACACAGATTAATGTCAACCTGTCTCCAGATTTACTTCCTTTAAAACAAGAAAACTGCCTGACGAGTTACGAAAATCCACCGAACGGTTTGTTCTGACCATTTGGAATTTTTTTATTCCACAACATCATCAATTCCATCATTATTTTCTTCCGTCATGATTCCTACTTTTTTCAGAAAATGATCGGTGATTTTTGAAGCGTCACGGCTTGCTCGCCAGATGTAACCGACGTCATTATTTCATACCCTTAATCCAGAAACCGATATAATTTTCGTACTGATTTTCAAGAAACGCCGGCTGTTTTTGTTTGAAAATATTATTGTTTCGTTTTCATTCAGCATATTACCGAACCGAAAAACACCATCAATATTCATGAAGATAAAATTTGCAACGTTTTTACTGACGATGATTATGATTCCGGTGCAAGTAATCCACAGCGGTCATCGAATAATCCTATGTTTTTTGAACATGAATTTATGGACAACAACTTTCTTTCATCTTTATCAATCATTACGCCAACGCCGCATTCTGCGTGAATAACAAAAAAATACTACGGAATTTCAACAAATCCGAGACACTACTGAACAGATACAAATATTTTTTTTCCTGATTGTTTATTTCTTTAAAAATAGTAAAATTTTTCCTAAATGTTCACAGTCAGGTTGTTAATTTAAGTAAACTTTTATAGAAAGAATTTATAAACGGTTGTCATTGGCAGACTTGCAGAACAAGCCAGTCTTGGAAAAGATGTTCTAGAAGTAGTGGATCTGTCGTTTAAATTGTAATCAATGCGGTGATAACTTATTGTTTTTTTATTAGCCGTAACTTGGAACTTAGTAAAATATAAATTTAATTTTATGCCAACAATTTATGATAATATTGAAAGGTTTCTGACGGATGGTCTTGTAGAAACGTTGAAACTATCTAAACGCGCGGACTGTTGTATCGGCTATTTCAATTTACGCGGTTGGAATGAACTCGCCGATGATATTGAACATTTAATCGGCGAAGAAATTTCAGAAAGAAATACAAGAGTTCATCGGGGTTGCCGACTCATTATTGGAATGTCTGTCAAACCAACTGATATTTTGCGTAAATATTATTATTATCAACAAGACGAAAGAACTATCGATAACGCCGAATCAAATCGGCTTAAAAAACAACTTGCACAAGAATTTCGTAACCAATTAACCATCGGAATTCCAACTAATCAGGATGAAAAAACTCTTCGACAGTTGAGTCGGCAAATGAAAAACAAAAAATTGTGCGTCAAGCTTCATTTGAGATATCCGTTACACGCTAAACTTTATTTGGCATACAGCGCCGATTCACGGATTCCTGTTGTTGGTTTTTTGGGAAGTAGTAATCTCACCTTAGCCGGACTGGCAAAACAGGGCGAACTCAATATTGACGTATTAGAACAAGACGCCGCACGAAAATTAGCAACATGGTTTGATGAACGCTGGAATGACAGTAAATCAATTGATATTACAGAAGACCTCATCGAAATTATTGATAATTCTTGGGCAGGTGATCGGTTGATTCCGCCGTATCATATTTATGTAAAAATTGCGTATCATCTTTCGTATGAAGCCCGAATGGGAATTGCCGATTTTACAATTCCGGCGATATTCAAAAAGAAATTACTCGACTTTCAACAGACCGCCGTTTCTGTCGCCGCTCGGCATCTTCATAAATACGGCGGAGTTGTTATCGGCGATGTTGTTGGTCTGGGAAAAACAATTATCGGAACGGCTCTTGCTAAATTATTTGAAGAAGATTTTTCGCATGAGACTTTGATTATTTGTCCGAAAAATCTAACGGCGATGTGGGAAAGTTACGCTCATCAATATCAGTTACATGCAAAAGTTATTTCGCAAAGCCGCGTACAATCTGATTTGAAAAACGAAAAGCGTTATCGAACTGTGATTATTGATGAAAGTCATAATTTACGGAACAAACACGGAAGTCGTTATTACGCAATTAAAGATTATATTGATCGCAACGAAAGTAAAGTAATTCTGCTGTCAGCAACGCCGTACAATAAATCATATATTGATCTTGCTAATCAGTTACGTTTATTTATTCCCGATGATAAAGATTTGGGAATCAGTCCAGAAAAGTACATTAAAAAAATCGGCGGACAAGTTCAGTTTAACGCAAAACATACGGACATTTTACCGCGAAGTTTGAAAGCGTTTGAGTTAAGCAGTGAACCGGACGATTGGCAGAATCTCATGCAACTTCATCTTGTCAGACGAACTAGAAATTTTATTAAAAAATATTACGCCAAAACGGATTTGAAAAATGGACAAAAATATCTTTCTTTTTCCGATGGTACTCCGTCCTATTTTCCAGAGCGTCTTGCCAAAAAAGTTGAATATCCTTTTGATCCCCAAAACCCAAACGATCAATATGCCGCGTTATATGCGGATAATGTTGTTGATTTAATCAATAAGCTCGATTTGCCAAGATACGGCTTGCAAGTTTATCGAAACAAAAATACAACAATTAAACCGACTCCCGACGAGGATTGGTTGTTGCAAAATTTGAATCGTTCCGGAAAACGTTTGATGGGATTTTGCCGGACAATGTTGTTTAAAAGACTGGAAAGCAGCGGATATTCGTTTCTTCTCTCGCTTGCCCGACATGTTTTGCGCAACTATATTTTTGTCTATGCAATCAAAAATAACTTACCGTTACCAATTGGAAAAAATATCGCACAAAATCTCGATGACTTTTTAGAAGACGACGACACCGATAACGACAACATGGACAATAACAACAATGAAACAAATAGTCTCAACATTATTACGCAGGAAAATCAATATATCGAAAAAGCTGAAGAACTTTATCAATTGTTTTCAAACGATAAACAGAAACATCATTTTGATTGGATACGCCGCGAATTTTTTAGTGAAACATTATTGGAATCTCTTGAAAAAGACAACAAAAATATTCTTTACATATTAGCCGCTGTTAAAACGTGGAATCCTGATCATGACCGGCAACTCAACGCTCTTTATGATTTGTTGACGCAAAAACATCACAACGACAAAGTGTTGGTTTTCACGCAATTTGCGGACACGGCTTTTTATTTGACCGAACAATTAAAACGACGCGGCGTAACCGATATTGAAAGCGTAACCGGCGGCGATGACAATCCAACGCAAAAAGCAATTCGATTCAGTCCGCAAAGTAATAAACGCTACGATTTCTCTGTCGAAGAGAATCATGAGTTACGGATTCTCATTTCAACAGACGTTTTGAGTGAAGGACAAAACCTGCAAGACGCTCATGTTATTGTCAATTATGATTTGCCTTGGGCGATTATTCGTTTGATTCAGCGTGCCGGACGTGTTGACCGTATTGGTCAAAGAGCAAAAGAAATTTATTGTTACTCTTTTTTGCCTGAAGACGGAATTGAAAAAATTATTGATTTACGAGGACGATTAAAACAGCGAATCAAAGAAAATGCCGATCTGCTCGGCAGTGATGAAACATTTTTTGACGGCGATCCGATCAACATTGCTGATTTGTATAACGAAAAATCTGGACTGCTTAATGCCGACGATGAAGACACGGAAGTTGATCTTGGTTCTCAAGCGTTAAAAATTTGGGAAGAAGCGGTTAAAACGCAACCGGAATTGAATAAAATCATTCCTGAATTACCAAACGTTATCTATTCGGCAAAACAAAACGTTACACCTAATCCGCAAGACGGCGTTATTGTTTATACAAAAACAATGAACGATGACAATATTCTCACATGGATTGACAATAAAGATAATATCGTTACTCAATCGCCGGTTGAAATTTTGAAAGTGGTTGCTTGCGATCCGGACACAAAACCGTTGGAAAAACAGGAAAATCATCACGAATTATTGAGTAAGGCTCTTGATGTCATTCGTGCCGACGACAACAATCGCGGTTCTTCACTCGGCAAACGAACAGGTATAAAACACCGCGTCTATTCACGGCTTGAACGATATTGCAACGAAAACAAAGACAAACCGTTACTCGTTACTGAAATTCTTAAAAAAGCTGTTGACGATATTTTCCGTTATCGGTTACGAGAATCCGC
>JAITAZ010000020.1 GCA_031283825.1 Planctomycetaceae bacterium
AACGGATCTTTCATTTCCGCCGACGACGAAATAAACCGCGAATGGAACGTTCTCAAAAAAGAACTCGCTAAACCTTTACCAGATAGAGTAAAAAATGAAGTCTATCGTCCCGAATCGCTCTTTTTTGAAACGGATCGCGATCCGTTGGACGTCGTGTTGCGTCGGACAAAAGCGTTGTTAAATCATTTACGTCAACTTGCAAACGCGCCAAAACTTACAGACGAAGAAGTTAAACTAAACGAACTCGCAACAAAAAATAAAGAAGTCAACGCCGATAATGTTTCCGCAAGAAAATCGCTATTCGCCGACGCCGTTACTTTGAGACGGAAAATCTCTCTACAGAATCCTTTACTCAATTTTGACGAAATTCTTTTTATCAAAAAACATTATCTGCCTGAACCGGAAAGACGCGGAAATCACATGTGCGACCAATTTTTCGGTTTTCACGCTTTGCCAGACGGAGGATTGTTTATTTTGAAAAACGCATTTGCAGAAGATCGTTCAAAACAAGAAGTTCGGGACGTACTCGAAAATTCTGTCATAGAAAAAGGCAGACTTGCAAACTCAAAACTTGACAAGAAATGGGGACTCCTTTCGCCAGACCTTTCATTTGACGGTAAAAAAATCGTTTTCGCCGCCGCCGACACAAGCGCACAACCGCGAAACAGTTACAAATGGACAACCGAAAACAGCTATCACATTTTTCAAGTAAATGCCGACGGAACTGGTCTTGAGCAATTGTCAGACGGACAATGGGACGACATCGATCCGTGTTATTTGCCGAGTGGTAGAATTGCGTTTATGTCAACGCGACGCGGAGGTTACGGACGTTGTCATGGTCGTCCGGTGCCGAGTTACACGTTGCATTCAATGAATTACAACGGAACTGATATTACGATGTTAAGTCCGCACGAAACAAACGAATGGAAACCGAGCGTTAATAACGACGGCAATATAGTTTACACGCGATGGGATTATGTTGATCGCGGTTCGGATCAGGCTCATCATCCTTGGGTAACTACGCCGGATGGTCGCGATGCAAGGGCGATTCACGGCAACTTTCCGATTCACGGATTCAAAGACGGAACAAACGGAGGCGGCGTTTACAACAGACCTTATCTCGAAACAACGATTCGTGCTATCCCTAATTCGCAAAAGTTGATCGGAGTATCTGCGCCGCATCATGGACAATATTTCGGATCGGTAATTCTGATTGACCCGACAATTGAAGACGACGGTTTTATGAGTCAACTCAAACGAGTTACGCCGGAACAACTTTTTCCGGAATCAGAAATTCAAACTCACCGAAATAATGCTAACTTCGGTCAGCCGTTCCCGTTGAGTGAAGATTTCTATCTCATTTCGTATGACCCGTTCAGCGACATGGGGAAAGGTCAACTCAATAATTACGGAATTTATCTGCTTGACGCATTCGGCAATAAAACGCTAATTTACAAAGATCCCGAAATTTCCATACATTGCCCGATTCCATTTCGACCGCGACCGACTCCGCCGGTTATTCCGCATCAAACTCTTGTAGGCAAACCGCTTAAACTCGGCGATGAATTTGCGCAAGTTGATGAAAATACTTTGCCTAAAACGGCGCAAGTTGGCGTGATGAATGTATATGAGTCGATTTATCCGTTACCTGCGAACACGAAAATTAAAAAGTTGCGTATTGTTCAAGTTTTGCCGAAAAGCACGGCAAACGCCGATTCGCCGAAAATCGGTTATGGAGGTCAAAAGAACGCAAGAGCCGTGTTAGGAACGGTTCCGGTTGAGGAAGACGGAAGCGCATTTTTCAATTTGCCGGTCAATTTGCCTGTGTATTTTCTAGCAATTGACCAAAACGGAAACTCGGTGCAAAGGATGAGAAGCGTAACGTATGTCAAACCAGGTGAAAGACTAATGTGTAACGGTTGTCATGAAAATCGGCATAAACCGCCGATTATCAATCCGACTTATGTCAAGGCGTTGCGACGTAGTCCGTCTGATATTAAGCCGGATATGGATGGTACAAAACCGTTTAGCTATGCTCGTTTGATTCAGCCGGTGTTGGATGCAAAATGCGTAAGTTGCCATGAAAAAGCATTTGCCGAGAAAAAAACTACGATAAGATTAGATAAATCGGTAGTCGGAAGAGAGAAGTTTTTCAACAGTTACGTAAATTTACGTCAATTTGTTTCGTATTATGATTTGGTGCGAGTTCCGTTGACGGATAGAGAGTCGTTTACGCGACCGGGAGTTTTTGGTTCGTTAAATTCTAAACTCTGGACAATACTGGAAAAAGGTCATCACGACGTAAAGTTGACGCCGGAAGAAAGAGAAAGATTCCAAATCTGGATGGACAACAACGCTGACTTCTACGGAATTTACGATTACGACGGTTTAGAAAAACAACGTTGCGGCGAAATCGTTCAACCATCGATTGAGTAGCGGAGTAATTGATGTTGAGAAAAAATTAAATCAATAGATTTCGGGAATTGGACGCAGACAATTTGATTCGAGATTGATTCCCGATTTATTGTAACGAAAATTGATTTGCGTTATAGTTTTTTTGCAATTTGACAATGCGGATCGTTTGAGTTTAGTAATTATTCAGATGAAATTTTATGCTTTTTTACATGAATATTTTCAATAAAAAAGTGATACAAATTTCAGCCGAGTAATTATGATTTTGGTTTTGGGCTGATGGAAGGTCTGAAATTTTTTTGCAAGGAAGTTTTTAAAGTGAAGTTTAACTTTTGCTGTCGAATTTCGGCGGTGTAAGGAGAAAAATTATGACGGGATTAGGTTTGTTATTTGGGTATGGTCTTTTAGCCAATCCTCTTGCGATTGCGTTATTGTTATTGGTGGCGCTTGTGTTATTTGGCAATCGTTTACCGAGTATGATGCGTTCGCTTGGTCGGAGTGTGGTTGAGTTTAAGAAGGGCGTAGCCGGTATTGAGGATGACATAAACGAAGCGGCTAATAAGGCGGAGACGAAAGCGGCGGAGACGAAGTCGTCTGATTCGGGCAATAGTTCGGAGGTTTGACGAATGAGTATTTCACCGTTTTATATTATTTTGTTGATGGTTGTTGGGGTTTTGGTTTTTGGCAAGGACCTTCCTGATGTGATGCGTAAACTTGGTTCTGCGGTGATGGAATTTCGCAAGGGCATGAGTGATGTCAGCTTGAAATCGAGTGTGAATAAGGGCGTCGATTCGAAGTCGAATTTAGTCGGTGGTGTATCGAGCAAGTTTGAGACTCCTCTTGTGGATGTCATTGACAGTGATGCGGTCGCAACATTTTCGGACAATAAATTTGAACCGCCAAAATAATTGAGATTCAGATCAACGCCGATTACGTAGATTTGAATTATTAGTCAATTTTGAAACTAAAATTAAAATTAAGATCGAGTAATATATCAGTGGAATATTTGTATTTGTAATTATTATCAAGGCGATGAAAGACGAACTTTATTTTTACCTTATTAAAAAACAAACACTGATAATACGGGGAATTTTAAACGCGGATAATTCGGATTTGACGGATATTTGCGGAGAATGCAAATGATGCCTTTGTATGGTAGAAATCAATTATTTTAAGGGGATAAAGTGGGGGGATGCAAGAAATTATTAAAGACTAACTCAATAATTAATATTTTACTTAATAATAAATAAACCTAAATAAATAATATAATTTTATTGATATTAAAATCGTCATTTCCATTCTCCGCAAATATCCGTATTCACTAAAAAAATCCGTATTATCCGCGTTTAAAAATTCCCCTAATTATCCGCGTTTAAAAAATTCCGCTGATATATTACATTATTTTTAAACACAGACAATCGCGGATTTTTTAATGAATACAGGGAATCTCGGATAATGCGAATGACGATTTTATGCTATGCTTAAACAAAACTATAAAAAAATTCGCTACAGAAAGATATTATAGTTTTTGTTATCTTGCACTGAATATATTTCTGATTACAATATTTGGACTATGTGTAATTTTTAATAGATCGGCGAAATTGAGTAATTCTGCAAAATACCAAGAATGA